>JANMHD010000431.1:0-1655 GCA_031374985.1 Coleofasciculaceae cyanobacterium OTE_70_metabat_329
GAATTTTGTTTAAGTAGCGGGGAATTGCGCCCACATTAGGAGAAATAGACATTTCATTATCGTTCAGTACCACCAACAGGCGGGTTTTGGGCAGGTGTCCCGCATGATTGATCGCTTCTAGCGCCATGCCTCCAGTTAAAGCTCCATCACCAATAATGGCAGCTACCTTAAAATTCTCTCCTTTCAAATCCCGAGCGATCGCCATCCCCAGCCCCGCCGAAATACTAGTAGAAGCATGACCCGCCCCGAAGTGATCAAACTTACTCTCACAGCGTTTCAGGTAGCCCGCCACCCCAACTTTATGACGCAGACTATGAAAATCGTTGTAACGCCCGGTAATTAATTTATGGGGATAGGCTTGATGTCCCACATCCCAGATCACCTTATCTTTGTCTAAATCTAAAGTTTGATATAAGGCTAAGGTTAGCTCTACTACTCCTAAACCAGGCCCCAAATGTCCGCCACTAGTTGCCACGGTCTGGAGGTGCTTTTCTCTGATTTCTAAGGCAATTTGCTCTAATTGGCGAATCGATAATCCATGTAATTGATTAGGATGAGTAACGTCACTCAGGTGCATAATTTACTGTTCCTGTTTATTGCTGATTTATTGCTGATTTATTTTTGTACAAGTCTCGTTTTGTAAAAAAAGTCTATTTATTAGTTTATATGGATTTTTCTAGAAGATAGAAATCTTTACTTTTTAGATTGGATTAAGACTCCAAAGCCTCCTAAGCCTGAGGGTTCAATTAGTTGATGCAAGGCTTGACGGCGCTGCATGACCTTTACCACTGTTTGGGAAGATGCCATCTCACCTTCTAACTGGAGATTGGCCAGAGCAACCAAGCGATCGCCTAAACCTAGTTCCATCAAAAATAAGCCCTGCTTCGTAAAACTCTCTCGCTCTAAACCTAATAACTTTCCTTGGTTTTCGAGGGCAGTGAAGTTAACATGGGCTGTGATATCCTGCTCCCCAAGATGAATATAGGGATCATTATGGTGTCGATGGCGGTAATAGCATTGCAGGGTTCCCTGATTACGGCTAGCGCTGTAATAGTTTTGGCGCAGGCTGCCAGAATCGCTGACATAACCGTAGTCGATCGTGACCACATAGCCCCGCTGCAATTTCCCCGCCACTATGGTTAACCAATCCAATGCCGCTAGATTAATTTCACTCCGATAACCTTCAGGTAAGTTTTGAGGCAAGTCTTGAGTTTGCAAACCAATTAATTGCCAATAATCAGCCAATCTAGGGGTAGAAATTTCACCAATTATTTCTTGAAATTTACCCTGCTGCCAACTAATATAGATTTCCTGTAGCTGCCCTTGGGCAACGGTAAATAAATGCACCGGAAAAGCATCCACTAGTTCATTGGAAAAACAACAACCTACCAAAGAATTTTCTGGTATATCCGCCCAGGTTTGCCAATTAACTTTTGCAGCTAGATCTGGATAGGAAGCTAATAATTTTTGTTGGACTTGTCTTAATCCCTCCGCTTTTTCCACTATGCAATAATCTAAAGCCTCGAAAAATAACGGGTACTCCTGCTGCAAATACCGGAGAATGTCCCTTGCTAGTAATCCCTGCCCTGCCCCCATCTCCACTAAATGAAAAGGTGTAGGTCTGCCCATAACTTCCCACAGATCGGCAAATTTTT
>JANMHD010000432.1:0-2519 GCA_031374985.1 Coleofasciculaceae cyanobacterium OTE_70_metabat_329
GAGAAATTCCCATGACTGCTGAGGGAAAACCAGACTGGGAGAAAATTGCCACGGCGGTGAGTAGTAAAACCAAGATGGCCTACATTCAGCGATCGTGCGGCTATGCGTGGCGGCGGACTTTAACCATTGAAGAGGTAGGCAGAATTGTCCAATTAATCAAGCAGCAAAACCCCAAGGTAATCTGTTTTGTAGATAACTGCTACGGAGAATTTAGTGAGGTTCAGGAGCCAACCCAAGTGGGGGTAGACCTGATGGCGGGGTCTTTTATCAAAGCACCGGGGGGGACGATTATTACCACGGGGGGCTACGTGGCGGGCAGGGCAGATTTGGTGGAGCAGGCAGCTTGTCGGTTAACAGCTCCGGGCTTGGGTAGCTTTCTAGGAGCGGGATTTGAACTACGGTTACTCTTCCAAGGTTTATTTCTTGCACCCCAGATGGCCGGCGAAGCTATCAAGAGTTCCCATTTAATTAGCTACGTGTTCGATAAATTGGGCTATCCGGTGACACCACCTCCCACTACACCTAGGGGAGATTCGATCGTGGCAATTAAACTCGGCTCCCCAGAAAAAATGATTGCCTTTTGTAGTGCGATGCAAAAACAGTCTCCGGTGGGGGCTTACCTAGAGCCAATTCCGGGAGAAATGCACGGCTACAATGACGAAATTATTATGGCGGGGGGGACTTTCATTCAAGGCAGTACTTCTGAGCTTTCGGCTGATGGCCCGATCCGAGAACCCTACATTGTTTATTCTCAAGGGGGAACCCACTGGACTCATATGGCGATCGCCCTAGAGAGCATCATCGATCGAGTCGGGGCTATAGAGTAAGTTAAAATTACTTAAAGTTGGGAAAATTTTTTAGGAAAGTCATTCTAGGAGGATGATTATGAGTATTCCTTTAAGGCTAGAACAGGAGCAATTTATCCAGAAGAAACTTGATAGTGGCAAATATAGCTCTGCGGATGAAGTGATTTTTGAGGCATTTCGCTTACTTGAAGAAAGAGATAAACATTATGAGCAATGGCTTCAGGATACTCGCAAAAAAATAGAGGCTGGCCTAGTAGAATTAGATCAAGGTCAGGGAATTGATGGGGCAACTGTAATAGCAAGACTAAAGGAAAGGGTTCGTTATGCCCGTGAGACTGAGAGATGATAAATTATGTTATCTCACCATTAGCTAGTCGAGATTTGGATGAGATTTTCGATTACTTTGCTAGTCGTAGTATTGATGCAGGAGATCAGTTTATTGATGACTTTAATAAAAAATGTCAGAATTTAGTTTCTTTTCCTAATATTGGCAAATCCTATGCTGAGATAAAACCCTCATTGCGGGGTATTCCTTTAAGCGGTTATATAATTTTCTATCAAGTTACTATAAGTTCTATAGAGATTGTCCGAGTTGTCAATGGATATCGGGATTTAGAATCTTTGTTTACGGAAAATAATGATCCAAATTAGCGATCGCTAGTTCAACTAGGAGGTAGGTAGATCATGGTTCAAACTTTAGCTAAGACTGAATTGATAACTTTTGCAGAATTTGTCGAAGGTCAACCAGAGAAAGGACGATATGAACTACATAATGGAGTAATTGTTGAGATGGCACAGCCAACAGGAGATCATGAAGATATTGGTGGTTTCTTGGATGAGAAGATTACCTTCGAGTATGTACGTTTGAACTTGCCCTATAGAATCCCCAAAACTGCCTTAATTAAGCCATCTAATGCTGAATCTGCTTATGATCCAGATATCTTAATTCTAAATCGCCCAAATTTAGTTAATGAACCCCTATGGAAAAAATCAGCAACAGTTACACAGAAAGAATCGATTGTGATTGCGATCGAGGTTGTCAGCACTAATTGGCGAGATGATTATTTTACTAAATTTAATGCATATGAGGAGATGGGGATTTTTGAGTATTGGATTGTAGACTATTTGGGATTAGGTGCTAAAAGATTTATTGGTGATCCGAAACAGCCAACAATTTTAGTACATGAGTTGATTGATGGAGAATATGAAGTTAATCTGTTTAGAGGTGATGATAGGATAATTTCGCCGACTTTTCCCGAATTAGTTTTAACAGCAAATCAGATTTTTCAAGCTGGTATTGAATAGGTATTTAGAGTATTTAGATTAACTTAGTCTTCTGGGAGAAATATGATAAATTCACTGCAAAACTATCTCCAAACTATTCAGGAAGTTTATCGGACTCAGAAGGCGACAGAGCATAGCTATCGTCCGGCTTTACAGGGGCTAATTCAATCCTTTGATCAGAAAATTACAGTTACTAATGAGCCAAAAAGAATTGCTTGTGGTGCGCCGGATTTTGTGATTAGTCAAAATTATCAAGAGCTTGGTTATATAGAGGCGAAGGATATTGGAGTTTCTCTGAAGAAAGAAGAAAAATCTAGCCAAATGCAGCGATATTTAGGGGCTTTGGGTAATTTGATTTTTACAGATTATTTGGAGTTTCGATGGTATGTAGGGGGTGAATTTCGCTCTAGTGCTAGTTTAGGAGCGTTT
>JANMHD010000453.1:0-11388 GCA_031374985.1 Coleofasciculaceae cyanobacterium OTE_70_metabat_329
AGGGTACAAGGTGGCGATCGCCACCAGTGGAGAACGGGCTATTCAACAAATTGAAAGGCGACTTCCCGATCTAATTTTGTTAGATGTGATGATGCCGGGAATTAATGGTTTTGAAACTTGCAAGCGTTTGAAATCTAATACCAAAACCTGTGATATTCCCATAATTTTCATGACAGCTTTAGCTGATACTAATCATAAGATTCAAGGATTCGATCTAGGGGCAGTAGATTATATTACCAAGCCTTTTCAGGAACAAGAAGTATTAGTCCGAGTGAGAAACCATCTTCAATTAAGTCTCTTAACTCAAAATCTCGAAGAGCAAGTAGCTTATCAAACTTCTGCCTTACAAGCTTCTCAATTACAACTTATTCAGAGTGAAAAATTATCTTCTCTAGGTAACTTAGTGGCTGGTATCGCTCATGAGATGAATAATCCCCTCGGTTTTATTACCGCCAGTCTTAAACAAGCTCAACCAACATTTTCTGATATTATCGAACACTTAAAACTCTATCAATCAAGTTTTCCCAACAAGAATGAAGAAATTCTTGACCACGCCGCAGAAATTGACTTGGAATATAGCCTCGAAGACTTACCCAAAATGCTTGAATCGATTGAGATGGCGTGCGATCGCCTCCGTAATATTAGTACGTCTCTGCGAACTTTCTCTCGTGCCGATACAGATCACAAAGTTGATTTTTATCTCTATGAAGGGATTGATAGCACGATTTTAATTCTTAAACATCGTCTCCAAGCAAATGATAAGCGTCCCGCGATCGAGGTAATCACAGATTACGGAAATATTCCTCAAATTCAATGTTTTCCCGGACAATTGAATCAGGTATTTATGAATATTCTGGCAAATGCGATCGATGCTCTAGAAGAGTCTAATCAGGGGCGGAGTTTTGCGGAAATCGAAGCTAATCCTAATAAAATTACTATTACAACTAATGTTGTCGATCGCCATATGCATATTTCCATTATGGACAACGGTAAGGGTATGACTGAAGAAGTAAAAAATAAAGTCTTTAACCATTTATTTACTACTAAAGGAGTTGGTAAAGGTACGGGGTTAGGATTGACGATCGCTCGGCAAATTGTAGTAGAAAGACATGGGGGCAGCTTGGAAGTGCAATCTCAGATTGGGCAAGGAACTGAATTCTTGATCAGCCTGCCAATTTAGAATTATTTTAGGATTATTTTAGGCAAAGGGCTTCAGCCCCTTATTTTCCAGAGCTGCCACGGCTTAAAGATACCGACTTTTTAGATATGCTTTATCAAACTATACTTTAATGGTCGATCGCCTTATCTAGGCTTGCTTTGTAGGCTGCCCATCCCCCATAATCAGAAATATCTAACCAGTTATGCTGTTCAATTAGTGCTTGAGGATATAAGAAGGCTGTTAATACTGTGTCATCGTCTAAAATAATATCGCTAGGATACATATCTGGTGGCTCGTTGGCAGCCAAATGGTTGAAATCTTCTAAGCTTAATTCATACACTTCGCCCGGAATGGAAACTCCCCCCGATGCTACTTCATAAATAGCTGGATGCCAAGCATCATGGGCAGCATGGAGGCGGTATATTGGTCGGGTATTGGCCGATCGAATAAATTTGGCATGACCAAGGTTGCCATGATCGGGCTGGCCTCGGAGGGCAGAACCACAAATAAATATTACTTTATTTGCAGAGGTAGGAGATATTTCAGGGGATTGGCTAAGAGAGATGTTTGTTTGGGTCATAATTAAATCACAATTAAATCGTATACAAAAAATGCTTACTATATTTGTATACAAAAATTAGCAAAAATTCAAGCTTTCCTAGTAATCTGACGGAGGTTACATGAAAATCAAGGTTATCAATCCTAATACAACTATTACCATGACCGCCAAGATTGGGGAAGCAGCCCTTGCAGTGGCCAGCCCCGGTACAGAAATCATTGCCTGCAATCCAGTTTCAGGACTACCCTCGATTGAGGGACATTATGATGAAGCTCTGAGTGTGGTGGGGATTCTGGAAGAAATTCGCCAAGGAGAGGCAGCCGGTATTGATGGCTATGTGATTGCTTGCTTTGGGGATCCAGGGCTACTGGCGGCACGGGAGTTGGCCAAGGGCCCAGTATTAGGGATTGCAGAAGCGGCGATGCACGCAGCTAGTTTTATCTCTACAGGGTTCTCGATCGTTACGACCCTAGGCAGGACAAGAGTGATTGCTCAACATTTGGTAGATAACTACGGCATGGCTAAGTTTTGCCATAAGGTGCGAGCGATCGATCTGCCGGTGCTAAGTTTAGAAACCCCGGAAGCCCATGCAGCAATTTTAGCAGAATGTCGTTTAGCCCTTAAGGAAGACCATTGTGGAGCGATCGTCCTTGGTTGTGGAGGTATGGCAGACCTATCAACTAAGTTAACCCAAGAATTAGGCATTCCGGTGATTGATGGAGTTAGTGCCGCAGTTAAGCTAGTGGAAGCTCTAGTAGGTCTAGGACTAAGTACTAGCAAGGTAGGGGATCTGGCCTATCCAATCCCAAAGAAATTTAATTCTTAACTTCTACTAGGATTCAGGACTTACGCCTTTACTAGATATATTAGATTTGCTTAAGTCCTGATTAACTGTCGGTGAAGTATGCTGGTGATTGCCTTAAAATGGTTGTACTATCTAGCATCTAGTCTCCAATACCTAAGATTTTGCCATGAATTTACCGGATTTTCCTAACTTAGAAGCAGCCCTAAAGCATTTCTTTGGGTACGATCGCTTCCGTCCCGGTCAAGAGCAAATTATTAGTCAAATCCTCGCTGATGAAGATGTTTTAGTGATTATGCCCACGGGGGGCGGAAAATCCCTTTGTTTCCAGTTGCCAGCATTGTTGAAATCAGGCGTAATGATTGTTGTTTCTCCCCTAATTGCCCTGATGCAAGACCAAGTGCAGGCACTCCAAGATAATGGGATTGGGGCAACTTTTATAAATAGTACGATCGGTTTAGCAGAATCTAGACTGCGGGAACAGGCAATTCTTCAGGGTAAGATAAAACTCCTTTATGTGGCTCCAGAAAAGTTGCTTACCGATCGATTTCTGCCCTTTCTGCAAGATATTAATAGGCAAATGGGGATTAGTGCGATCGCTATTGATGAAGCCCACTGTGTTTCTCAATGGGGGCATGATTTTCGCCCAGAGTATCGCCAGTTAAACTCCCTTCGCCATCGCTATCCAGATATTCCTATTATTGCCCTTACTGCTACTGCTACCGAAAGAGTCCGCCAAGATATTATCCAACAGCTAAATCTTAGCCAACCAAAGATTCATATTAGTGGCTTTAACCGGGAAAATTTATATTATGAAGTCCAGCCTAAAGATAAATTTTCTTATAATCAATTACTACGAATTATTGAACAAAAAGAAAATTCTGGCATAGTCTATTGTCTGAGTCGGAAACGAGTGGATGAAATTGCTGAAAAGTTAAATAAAGATGGGATTCCAGCCCTACCCTACCATGCAGGGATGAGTAGTGAAGATCGGGCAGAAAATCAAACTAGATTTGTTCGAGATGATGTCCAAGTTATGGTAGCAACGGTAGCTTTTGGGATGGGCATTAATAAACCCGATGTGCGGTTTGTAGTGCATTATGATCTGCCCCATAGTATCGAGAATTACTATCAAGAATCGGGTCGAGCCGGCCGAGATGGAGAGCCAGCTTACTGTACTTTATTTTTAGGGATGCAAGATATTAAAACTGTTGAATATTTAATTGAGCAAAAACCTAATGAAGATGAACAAAGAATCGCCAAACAACAATTAAGACAGGTAATTAATTATGCTGAAGGCACTGAATGTCGGCGAATTATTCAACTTAATTATTTTGGAGAACAATTCCCCGGAAACTGTGGTAATTGCGATAATTGTTGCTACCCTAAACCGGTGGAAGATTGGACGATCGAAGCTCAGAAATTTCTTTCCTGTGTGGCTCGGTGTAAGGAAAAGTTTGGGACAGGGCATATTATTGATGTGCTGCGGGGTTCTAAAAGTCAGAAAATAGATCAATATGGTCATCACAACTTATCTACCTACGGCATCGGCAAAGATCGAACTATAGAAGAGTGGCGAATGTTGGGGCGATCGCTCCTACATCAAGGTCTATTAGATACTACTAGCGATGGCTATTCTATCCTCAAATTAAATCCTCTGAGTTGGGAAGTTTTGAGGAAACAAAGAGATGTCCAAATTGCGGTTAATAAGCCTAAAATTGGTCGGAAAACTGATAATAGAAATTCTAGAAAAACTTCTAATATTAGTAGTGAAGATAGCTATCTTAATGGTTCTCTGGATAATCGAGTAGAAATAGAATTATTCTTCCAAAGATTAAGAAAACTCCGCAAACAATTAGCCGATACCCAAGCAGTTCCTCCCTACGTAATTTTTTCTGATACCACTCTCCGGCAGATTGCCCTACAACAACCCCAGACCCCAGAACATTTCAGTAAAATTTCTGGAGTGGGGGAATATAAACTAGCGCAGTACGGTGATAGGTTCATTGCCGAAATTAAGGCCTATCTTCAAGAAATTAGTCAGCTAGAAACAATGGCTATAGGCACTAGTAGTGACACTAGAATTTTTACTCTTCAATTATACGAAAGAGGATTAAGTTTGGAGGAGATCGCCCAGCAACGAAACTTACAAATCAGTACCATTTCTAGTCACCTAGCAGAGCTAATTAATGAAGGAAAATCTATTAATTTAGATCGAATAATTACCCCAGAAAGACAAAAGGTAATTAAGGGAGTGATCGAACTATTAGGCATCGAAAAATTAAAACCAATTTGGGAATATCTAGAAGGTAATTATTCCTACGATGAGATTCGTCTAGTTGCTAGGGCATGGCAAAAATAAAATCCTAGGGGATTGCTATTGATACTTAATACCTGCTTTCTTCAACCGAGTTAGTGCCTCGCCTAAGCGATCGCATTCGGCAATCAAACTAATCCGTACATAGCCTTCTCCACAGGAACCAAAAGCATTACCCGGCGTTACTACTACTCCAGTTTCTTGTAATACCTTTAGAGCAAAATCCGTAGAACCCATACCTACAGCACAAGGAATCCAGAGATACATAGTTGCCTGAGATTTAGGAATATCCCAGCCCAATTCTCCCAACCCCTTAATCATAAAATCCCGGCGAGTCCGGTAGCGATGCTGCACATCTTGGAGATAACTATCGGGTAATTGTAAAGCAGTTTCGGCCGCCGTTTGTAGCACTGCGAAAATACCGTAATCTAGGTTAGTTTTTAGGGTTCTTAAGCCTTGAATTATCTGGTTATTTCCTACTACAAAACCTACTCGCCAACCCGCCATGTTGTAGGTTTTAGAAAGGGTATGAAACTCTACCCCAATATCCTTAGCTCCGGGAATTTCTAATAAGCTGGTGGGTTGATAACCATCGAAAGCTAATTCTGCATAGCATAAATCATGGACTAGGAGAATTTCATGCTTTTTAGCAAAAGCGACAATATCTTCAAAAAACTCCCTCGGAGCCACCGCAGTTGTGGGGTTACTAGGATAGTTGAAGTATAAAATCTTGGCTCGTTCTGCCACTGCATCAGGAATTGCCCCTAGGTCAATTAACCAGTCTTTTTCTGCACATAGATCTAAGCTATGAATCTGGCCCCCAGCAATCAACGGCCCCCGAAAATGGGCGGGATAGGCCGGATTTGGGACTAGAACTAAATCTCCCGGATTGATATAAGCCAAAGCTAAGTGAGATAAACCTTCCTTAGAGCCAATTAGGGGTAAGGCTTCACTATCAGCATCTAGCTGGACATTGTAGCGGCGTTGATACCAGCTAGTGATGGCCTGACGAAAGTTAGTAGTACCTTCAAAGGGGGGGTAGCCATGATTGAGGGGATTTTGAAAGGCAGCGATCGCACTATCAATTACTGGCTGGGGGGCAAAACCATCTGGATTGCCCATGCCCAAATCAATTAAATCTAAACCCTGCTCCCTAGCTCTGGCTTTTAGTTCATCTAAGCGAGCAAAAACGTAGGGAGGAAGAGCTTTAATGCGATCGGCGGGGGTAATTTTCATTAGATGTTGAGTATTCGGAATAAGTTTTTATATTAAGTTGGAGGGTAGGTAATACCCACTATCTAGGTTTTGAGCGATTTTGATAGCGATTTTGATATAGTCAATTATTATGTCTTACTTGGCAAATTTCAATACATTAACTTACGCATCAAGTTAAGGATCAGGTGGGCAATGCCCACCCTACTTCCATAAAAGACCTTGTATTTCTACATTGTCCCTACCTCACTACCTAAGACATTGCTTGTGGAAACCATGGCCGCCATCAGCTGTCCGGGGTTAACAGCAAAAGGTAAACGGTGAATATCAGAGCCAATATTACAGGCAACTTCCGCTGCCCGCCGGAGTTGGGCTAAGGTAATTTCTCCTAAACCCAAATCTTCTAGGGATAGGGGCAAACCAATAGCTTGATAAAAATCCGTAAGTTGCTTTCTGGAAGTTATAGCTAATTGATTACCTTGAATCATTTCCTCTAGGCGGAGTTGCACCAAAATTCCGTAGGCGACTTTTTCTCCATGCAAGGCGTGGTGCGCCACTGGCAGATGAGTTAAGCCATTATGAACGGCATGAGCAGCCACAGTCCGGCATTGCGCCCCGCCGATACCGCCGATTACTCCCGCTAACAGCACCGTAGCATCCACAACTTCTTGCCAAGCTGGACTGCGAGGATTCTCGATCGCAGCAATAGCTTTCTGGAGCAAAATATCTCGTAATACCCGCGCATGTTGGACTGCGGCGATAATCATAGTCTGTTCAGAACCTCCACTACTCACGGAGGCTTCATACCATTTGGCTAGAGCATCCCCAATTCCCGCCACTAGAGTCCGCTTGGGGGCTGTGGCAATCAGACTGTAATCCAAAATTAACAGATCTGGACATTTAGCCAAGCTTACGTCGTAGAGAAATGCTCCAGCCGGGGAATAGACATTAGAAAGGGCAGTCCAAGCCGCACAGGTGGCAGCAGAGGTAGGAATAGTGGCGATCGCTAACTGGCATTGATGGGCAATTAACTTGGCAGTATCTAGGGCTTTACCACCGCCAATGCCGATAATCAGATCTGCCTTGTGGCTAATCACTTTTTCTTTGAGGGTTGCCAGACTAACCTCGCTACAGTCGGGGCTATAGGAACTGGTGGCCGTGGCTAGTTGTTGGGTAATCGGTTCAAGATAGGGCTGGATTAGGTCTAGCGTACGATCGCCCCCAATAATCAATGGACGCTGGCCAAGGGCAGCAAGAGCAGCGATCGCCTCTGCTTCCTGCAAGGCCTGAACACCCCGACAAACTCTTGCCGGAGCAATACTCAGGCTAGAAATGGTAAGCGATCGACCAGTATTAGTATGAGTAGTGGTTAAAAGGTCTGACATGGCTACTTAGGGCTACTTGAGTTTAGGTGATGGGTACATTAAAAACTTAAGGAAGTTAAACAAGTCTAGGTAAAGCAAAATTTGGTTTTTTGATCATACAAGACGTTTAGCCTGAGTGCTGAAAATTTGAAAATTTTACTCTAAAAATCCGAAATTTTGGCAATACTCAAGATTCCTCTACTTTTCTATCTTAATCCTTTGTTAAATTTCTTGACAGCTTCACTTGATCAACCTATAGTTAAAGATATTAAGTGATAAAGTGAAGATACAAGAGTCAACAAAGAACCTGTGACCTTGAAATCCTTGATAGCAATGAACTTAGACTATTATCTATCCTATTCTCCCCCAGTAAGTTCTATAGCTAATAGGGAATAAGGCTCAAATCTTATCTAGAATCTTATCTATCAGACTAATTACTAAACTAAAACTATCTTTGAGGAGGAGATTATGTCTTGCTGTAACTGTAAGCAATGCTGCCCCTGTAGTAAAGATGAACCAGAAAAGCCCCCAGAAAAATCCAGTAGTTTTCATGTAGACCTTATATTCGTCTTCTTTGTTCTATTCCTTATGGTGAGAGTCGCTCAATCACAAAATAATCAAGAGCCAAACTTTCAGCCATCGAATCAACCCGTTAACCAATCTACAAATCGCTAAAACCCTATCTTTATAAAGGTAGAGGTAATTAATTTAATAATTTCTCCTTGAAAATAGCCGCACGATCGCGCAGAGCCGGAATTTCTGTCCCTGCAACCCGTTCAGATTCAGTTGCTAGTTGGATAGCTACTTCAATATTTCCCTCTATTTCTGCCAACTTTGCTAGGCTTAGTAATACCTCGGCAATTTTATCGTTACGGCTAAGTTCCTTACTGAGAGACAAGCAGTTTTGGTAATAATATTTAGCTTGCTTATACTTTTTTTGGAGAAAGTGCCATTGCCCCAAGTTTAATAACGGATCCGCTATGTAGTAACGATTATAAGAGTTATCTTCAATCAATATTTGATAATTTTCTAAGGATATATGAAGTTGCTGATAACTGGCAACAAAATCGCCCAGATCAAGATACACACATCCCATAACATTGGGCAGTTCTGCTTCCGAAATAGCTAACTCACGATCGATAGAATTAATAGGTACTTGACTATACTGAGTCTTCACAATTTCTTGGGCTTGATGGTAATATTCTAGAGCTTCTTCTAATTTTCCTTGTCGATGGGCTAAGGTTCCTAAATAGCGTAATAGCCTGCATTCTCCAGAGAAATCTTGTAGTAATTGATATTTTTGTAACGATTCTTGAAAATATTTCTGAGCATATTTAGACTCTTGGCTTTCCATAGAAACATAGCCTAATTCTCCTAAGGACTGGGCTTGAATTCCTAAATCATTTACACTTTTGGCAGCTTGAAATATCAGATTAGCACATCGAAAATAATCATTCCAGTAACATAAATTCCACATCTCCCTACTAATTTTTTCCCAAATGTTAAATAACAAATTGAAGGATTTTTTACTAGCTTCATCTTCAGCTAAACAAAGCCTGGCGATCGTACTCAAATCGCTAAATACATTAGCCCGGTCTTCTGGTGAAGTTATATCTATAGCCATAATCACTTCTTATATTCTTAGGGAACAAGGGGTTTAAGCTCCTTGCTATACTTAAACGCTATACTTAAACATCGTACTTCCATCTAGCTATCTGTTCCCACTCTGAGATCGATCGCTGCCATCTTTCCACCAATCCTTTCCGCAGACTACGCCTGACCCAGGGGTGCAAATTATATCGAGTCTTACCCTTGGCATCTTGCTCCTCTTCCATCAAATACCAGCGTTTCAGTTCCCGCTGGGCTAAGTTCCAGTCACCCTCCTGTACCTGATTGGTTCCAGCCAATTCTTCCCA
Organism: Coleofasciculaceae cyanobacterium OTE_70_metabat_329; assembly: GCA_031374985.1. Taxonomy (GTDB): domain Bacteria; phylum Cyanobacteriota; class Cyanobacteriia; order Cyanobacteriales; family JAAUUE01; genus JAAUUE01. The sequence continues at coordinate 9,330 of JANMHD010000453.1, forward strand.
AGTCACCCCCGCATCTGCATCTCCTAGGTAGTGGAGCAGATTTTTTGTCCCATCACTGATCCGTTGCCAAGCTGTACTTAGGGAAAACTCATAAATTTTCTCCACATCCCCACTGGCTTGTTGCAGGGCCGACAGGACTGGCTCTAACCTGCCATCATCCAAGACCCGCCCCACAATAAAATGCAACGCCAAGGGCGCACCGCAAGATAGCTTATAGACTTGCTGTAGCTGATCGGGACTCGCCCGGAGGAGAGCTGAAACATCTTTACGTTTTGCTTCATCTTGCAACAACTGGTCAGCAAATTCCTTTTCTAAAGATGGAATATTAAGTAGTCCCACGTAGGCAGCATGGGTTTGAAAACGACTGGTAAGCAGTACCCGGCTGGGGTTGAGCATTTGATGAAGTTTGGGCAGAATATCCTCCAATTGGGCTGTTTCTGCATTGTCTAAAATAATCAATCTCTTTTCTTTTTTCAGTCGCTGGTGGATTTGACTTACAGAACAGCCATCTAATTGATGGGCAATCTCCTGAAGTAATTGATGCCAACTCAGAGATTCGTCTTTGTCTGGTCGGCTAATCTGTCCATCTAGAAATTCCGTATCTCTAGCTTTGATCCATAGTACATCAGTAAAAAGATCTTGCTGAATTGCTGCCTGCGCCACTAGGCAAGCTACTTCTGTTTTGCCATAACCTGCACTACCACAGAGGGAGAGGATCGGCATTTCTTGAGGATCCTGGAGACGGTGTAATACTGCTTCTCTAAACTCATCTCTGCCCCAAACCTTACGACATCGTAAATTAGGAATCCACATCCCCCGATCGTACTTAGGAAGATTTTTATCTGAAAACACCTCTATATCAGAGGGTTGGGTTATGCCATTATCTACTCCAGAGCTAGGTTTTAATTTTTGTTCTTCAAGATGTAAGTATTGTTCTAAGACCGATCGCACATTCCTTTTCGTTACCGATTCATCTAAGGCTGCCGAAAGAATTTTCCACAATTTAGTACTAACTTCTTTGACATGACTTTCGTTATAGCTATGAAATTCAGCAATTTCCCTAAGAGTTTTTCCTTCTAACGCCCCTTGCAAGATATAGGTTTCTAGATCATTAAATTGCTTTTCTGTTTGAGCTAAAATCAATCTTTTAGCCAGTTTTAAAGTCGCTTCAATATCCATAGCTCTGATAAAAATATTTCACCTGATCATACTTCAGATTTAGGCAATTTTTGCAAACTAACCTGACCAAACCCGACTTTCACCAACCAAACTAACCCGCTAAAGTTCCGACTATAAGCGACTGACAAGCATTCAAGCCCTTGGTATCGTCTAGTCATAAGTAATTTAGTCTCCAGAAATACCTATTAAGTTACTCAATCCTTCATTAGTTAATCAAGAGGTAGGAAAGTGCTTCAGAGTTACATAATTAGATTTGTCTTAGTTTTTATGGCTTTTATGGGCGCAAATTTTATGTTTATACCTTTAGACACTGTAAATTCAATGCTTCAACCAGAGATTGCAAATACTACTAAATCTGGTTGTGTTGATAATAATGGCTGCTTCCCAACTCCGGTTTGATCTCAATTCCTAGAAAAAGCAATCCCAAAATAATAAGGGCGCAAAACCTTGCGCCCTCTACTATAACTTCTATTTTTAGGTGGGGTTTTTAGGTAGTATTTTTAGATGAAAATTAGCGATCGACTGACCCCATAATTACATCTACACTGCCCAAGATTGCCACAATATCTGCCACCTTTACTCCCTTCAGAATGCTAGAGAGAACTTGTAAATTATTAAAATCTGCCGCCCGGATTTTCCAGCGCCAAGGGAAGACATTATCATCCCCAATCAGATAAATTCCCAATTCCCCTTTCCCACTCTCGATCCGTACGTAGTGTTCCCCCGCCGGGATTTTCCAAGTAGGAGCAAGTTTTTTCGTAATATATTGGAAATCTAGATCATTAAAACTAGAACCCTTACCTTCCAGTAATCTCTTAGCTTCTAGGTTCTCGTAAGGGCCACCGGGTAATCCGGCAACGGCTTGGCGAATAATCTTCAC
>JANMHD010000465.1:0-3106 GCA_031374985.1 Coleofasciculaceae cyanobacterium OTE_70_metabat_329
CCATACTTCAGGTGAATTGTGGTCTAGGTTTTGTTGTAAATAATCCAAGGCTAAAGATTGCCTTATCCATCCCAGTTGGCGAAGAATTTCAATCTGTAAACTTAGGGGTAAAGCTACAGAATCTTTGGTAATAAATTCCCCAAGGCTAATCACTGCGGCTTCAGTCCCTACACGGCGGAGGGCGATCGCTGCTTGCTGAGCCACCTCTAGATTGATATCTGCCAAATAGGGAGTTAAGAGATTAACTAATTCTTGAGCCTCAAGTTGCTGAGGGGAGCGACTAGCAATTAAGCCTAAACCAGTTACTGCCTCACGGCGGACACTAGCAGCAATATCTAATAATCCTTTGATGAATACTGGGATAATTTCTGGCGCTGGATAATTATGGAGGGCAGCGATCGCCCTAGTCCTCACTCTCTCATCTTGATCTCCGGCTACCCCCACCAAGGGCACAATAATTTGTTCGCTATGAATTTGGCTCAGGGCTTGGACAGCTAACAGGCAAGTAGCGGGGTCAGCAAGTTTTTCCGTTAAAATAGGAATATTTTTTTCCCCCAGCCTCGCTAAAGATTTGGAGGCGATCGCTTGTATTTCCTCCTCTGAAGTTGCCAACAATTCCACCAATAGAGCAATAGCTTGGGGATGGTCAAGTTCTCCCAAAATCCGTGCAGCAAACCAGAGTAACTCCGAATCTGAATGTTGTAAAAGTTTTGCTAGAGGTGCGATCGCCTCCTCCCCAAAGCCCGGAATCACCTTTGCCAGATCCCATCTTTCCTGAAAATCACCCTCTACTAGAGCCTGAAAAGCTAAATCCATTGGTGATTGTGCAGCAAAAGGTTTCATGGGCATAATTTGAGATACCATAGGGGCTAGATACAGGAAAACGTGAGGGTGAAATAATGCAAAAACTTTTGACCACAATAACACTAATCTTGGCTGGGAGTGTAATTCATGCAGCGATCGCTCCTACCGCCGAGGCACAAATAGATAACAGATTCGATAATCGATCGACCCTAGAACCAGTCCAAGTAGAATCTATTCCCCGTACTTTAGAGCGGGCTTTCTTTCAAAGCTCCGGGGACTTTTACCTAAATCGGACTCTGCCCCGGCAAGTACAATTTGTCTTTGGAGCAGGTTTTCCCGAAAATGAAATCCAGAATGATGCCAATCTGATTAATGGTCTCTACCGGGAACTATCAGACCTCCAAAATAACCGTGACCCTATTCTCCGGAGTCCTGATGCTCGTAACCCCTACGATACTTCTATACGGCTACTACCTAATAACTCTGGGTCTAGGAATGGAGAGTTTTTGTTAGAAAGATCTACCCTCCGCTAAAAAATTTGAGAACAAGGGGCTTAAGCCCCTTGCCTGTCCATACTCTGAGGGTGAGTATCGTGAATAATTGCGATCGGCAGTGCAGGAGTTGAACCTGCCTAGCACGAATTATGAGTTCGTTGCCTCAACCGCTCGGCCAACTGCCGTTTTTTATAATCATTCCCATAATATCCTATTCCTATTCAATTTACTATTCTATGCGTTTTAACCTCACCGTTGTCCTGACTTTGTTATTACTTGCTGTGATGGGCGGGGCTGGTTTTGCCAGTGCCACCTGGGGATTTAGAATCGGCGATCAAGCTCTCAAAGGCATATCTACTCCCGATTCTCGCCCTACTAAAAAGCCCCTTACAGGTGGAAGAACTCCTGCGGGCGGTGAAGGATTAATGTTTCTGCGAGAGGAAGATATTTTAGCCAAGGTCAGGGCAGATGTGGAAGCTAAGGGCGGAACCACGGAAACTAAGCCCACTACAGAAGCAAAGCCAGTAGCACCTCCTAGCCAGTTTCCTCTTCAAGTTAAAAACCAAAATATTGCTCTGCATATAGATGGGGTGACTCCAAGCGGCAGTTCTATTCTTTTGGAGGTGCGGCTAAAAAATGAAGGAAACCAAACTGTCAGATTTCTTTATAGTTTTCTAAATTTGACTGATGATAAAGGTCGTGCCTTGAGTGCCATCACCCAAGGGCTACCGGGGGAACTGCCCCCGACTGGAGAAGAATTTAGCGGTAAAATTAGTATTCCGATCGCCCTATTAGCAGATGCCAAAAATGTCTCTCTATCTCTGACTGATTACCCCGATCAAAAAGTACAACTCAAAATTAATGAGATTCCCTTAGGACGCTAGAAGCAGGGTGCTTATTACTAAATCTCCCGGTAATTTGTAAATATTCGGAGTAATTATTAGCTAGTCCCTAATTTATTTACTCAATTTAGTAACAATAAAGTCATGGCCACGGAAGGATTTTATGCTGAGTTGCCTATCCTAGAACAATTCATGGATATCACTATCTCTGAAAATTATGCTCCAGTTCCAGATGATTGGTACATTATCGTGACAGATATTGTGGGTTCTACCCAAGCAATTAAACAAGGGCTCTATAAGGAGGTTAACTTTTTAGGCGCCTGCGCTATTATTTCTTTGCTGAATGTGGCCAAAAAGCAAGATATTCCTTTTGTTTTTGGGGGAGATGGGGCTTCGATCGTCATTCCTGAATTTATGCTGCCGGAAGCTCGTCAGGCTTTGTTGGCAAATCAAATTATGGTTAGGGAAGATTTTGGGATGGAGTTACGGATAGGTATTGTTCCGGTTGCGATCGTTAAGACAGATTATCGGTTACAGATTGCCAAACTAAAAATATCTGATAACTATAGTCAAGCAGTATTTCGGGGAGGTGGCTTAAATTATGCAACTCGCTTGGTGAAGGAAACTGCTACTACAAAGCTCTATCAACTAGATGCCCGAAATATTATCCCCAAAGCAGATCTATCAGGCTTAGAATGTCGCTGGCAAGATATTCCTAGCCCCTACGGAGAAATTATTAGTTTATTAGTCCTAGCCACTGCCCCTAGTGAATCTCAGATTGATGGTATTTATCGAGATTTTATTCGCCAGATTGAGAAAATCTATGGAGATGGCGATCGCCTCAATCCCATTCTCCAAAATAATCTTAATCTCTCTTTTAAGGAGAAAAATTTAATCTTAGAAACTAAAGCTAGGGCAGCCACGAATACTTGGTGGAGTCGCTGGTTTTACCTAGGAAAAATTCGC
>JANMHD010000128.1:0-2943 GCA_031374985.1 Coleofasciculaceae cyanobacterium OTE_70_metabat_329
GGCTCCCGTGATGTTTGGTTTGTGGTAGGTTTGCCGGTTTTTCTCTACTCCACCTTAGGCTGGAAGTTTGCCGAGGTAGGGGGATTTATGGCTTGTTGGGTCATTGGCTATGGCTTGGTACAATTTTCTGCCCCCATGATCCTCCAAAAACTAGGCTCTGGTCAGGCTCCCAAATCTCAGACTATTAAGTTTTGGACATCGGTATTAGTAGTCGTCCCGGCTGCCATTGCGATCGCCCTGCAATCTGGTCTGCCCTCTGGAATAACGATCGTGGTTGGTTTAACTATATTTGGGTTAGTCTTTGCCTTCAATTCCGCTGTCCATTCCTACCTAGTCTTGGCTTTCACCGCCGATGATGATGTGGCTTTGAATGTCGGATTTTATTACATGGCTAATTCGGGTGGGCGTTTAGCAGGCACTGTGCTATCAGGTTTAGTATTTCAATCTTTTGGATTAACAGGTTGCCTCTGGGTATCCACCCTATTTGTTCTTGCTGCTAGTTTAATTACTTATAAACTCCCAGATCCCAATCCTCAGAAAATAATTCCTTGGAAACCTAAAGATGGAGATTAGCAAAAACCTAATAAAAAGTCATTTAAGCTTAATCTGTGATGTCTACCTCCTTCTTAAACTTATGAACAATAGCACTTTTGAATCCTTCTCCACTCAAGCTGCGATCGCCTCCCTCAATTTTTATCGTACTCATATTTCCCCCCGCAAAGGTTTCTCCTGTCCCCATCGGCTGTTTTATGGAGAAGAATCTTGTTCAGACTATGTAAAACGTATCTTGACTAATCAAAATTTAAGCGCAGCAATTCAAATGGCCCCCCAACGATTTAGAGCTTGCCAAGTTGCTGCCCAGACCTTAAATTTACAAAAAGCCCAAAGTGGCTGCATCATTATTCCTTGTTGCCTTCCCATTTAATATCTGACGATTCTATTATTTGGGGTCAAGAGGTAATTTCTATGGTAGTATGGGTAGCTGGTGAGTAGACACCACTATAGAAAAACTCTGATATAATTGCAATCCTGAGTAAATTTTATCTTGGAGACAATAAAGGAAAAGTAATATGTCCCGATACCGTGGCCCCCGCCTACGCATTGTCCGCCGTTTAGGCGAATTACCTGGTCTCAGCCGGAAAACCGCTAAAAGGGCTTATCCCCCCGGTCAGCACGGTCAAAACCGCAAAAAACGCTCTGAGTATGCTGTCCGTCTAGAAGAAAAGCAAAAGCTCCGCTTTAACTACGGAGTTAGTGAAAAACAACTATTACGTTACGTTCGTAAGGCAAGAAGAGCTACTGGTTCTACTGGTCAAACTCTATTGCAACTATTAGAAATGCGTTTGGATAATACAGTATTTCGCCTAGGAATGGCTGGTACTGTTCCCGGAGCGCGGCAGTTAGTAAATCATGGTCATGTGACTGTTAATGGTCGTGTGGTAGATATTCCTAGCTATCAGTGCCGTGCCGGAGAAGTAATTGGTGTCAAAAATAACGATCGCTCTAAGCAATTAGTCACACAAAACCTAGAGTTTCCGGGACTAGCTAACCTTCCTAGCCACTTAGAATTTGACAAAGCTAACCTAACGGGCAAGGTCAATGGCATAGTAGAGCGGGAATGGGTGGCTCTCCAGATTAATGAGCTACTAGTGGTCGAGTTTTATTCCCGGAAGGCTTAGAATAGTTTTCACCATAGCTTTTGGTATTTGAAAAATTATTTAAAAAAGCTATTCACTCCCAAAAATATAATAGTTTTAGAAGGACATGGTTGATACTATGTCCTTTTTTATGTTTAACTTTTAGGTCAAAAGCCCCGCCCTCGATCTGCTATGGTTAATCACAACAGGGTATTATAGCAAGCGCCACTTCAATCAAAACATTTATCGACTTTGATAACAAGGGGTAAGCCCCTTGTCTGTCCTAAGCATAATGGCGAGTGCTATAAGATCCGCACCTGTCTTAGATGACGACTGAGCAAGGTCGAAGTCAGGAAAAGGCTTTAGACTCACTTTTTGTGATAACTAAATAACTAGACAATTAACTATTAGGAATAAATTTTATGATTATAGGGTTGAGCTTAATAAAAAAGAGATTTTGGGCAGTTGCCAAATTTTCGGTAATGGCTTGCCTGTGCTGCTTTTTGGTTGTGAGTTGCGGTGGTAGTGGGAATAAGAATACTACTAGTACCACAACTACTACTAATACTCCCGGAGCCGCAGCACAACGCCTAGTAGTGGCATCGGTAGAAAAGCCTCGTACTTTGGATCCTGCCGATGGCTATGAAGTGGCAATTAGCGATATTATCACCAGCTTGGGCGATCGCCTCTACACCTACAAAGATGATACTGATGAAGTACTGCCCCAACTAGCCACAGCCCTGCCCAAAATTAGCGAAGATGGCTTGACCTATACTATTCCCGTCCGTCAAGGAGTAGTATTCCATGATGGAGAACCCTTCAATGCCAAGGCTATGGCATTTTCCCTAGATAGATTTGTAAAAAATGGCGGCAAACCCAGTACCCTCCTATCCACAGTTATGGCATCGGTAGAGGCAACCGGAGACTATGAACTAACCATCAAACTCAAAGCTCCTTTTGCTCCCTTCCCTGCCTTGTTAGCTTTTCCGGGTATGTGTGCCGTATCTCCTAAGGCCTACCAGATTGGGGAAGGCAAGTTTAAGCCCAATGAATTTGTAGGAACAGGTCCTTATAAGCTGGCTTCTTTTACACCGAGCTTAGTTAAGGTTGATGCCTTTGATAAGTATTGGGGAGATAAACCCGCCTTGAAGGGGATTGATTTTACCCTGTTGAGCAGTGCGGCGAATGTGTATAACTCCTTTACCACCGGAGCGATCGATATTGCCTTCCGGGATTTAGAATCTTCCCAAATATTGACCTTGAAACAAGATACCGCTACCAAGGGGTTTCAAATGATCCAAAAACC
>JANMHD010000475.1:0-5382 GCA_031374985.1 Coleofasciculaceae cyanobacterium OTE_70_metabat_329
TCAATGACTGGGGTACTTAAAACCCCATCTCCATAATCAGAGCAAACCACCGCCTGTACTTCTGCTAACTGGGTTTTGATGTAGGCTGCCAGTTGTAATTGCAGTTCGGGATCGGCGGGATCATCAGACTTACGATCGACCCGTACCATTTGCTGAGTCACCGATTGCCGGGCATGACCAGAAATCCGGGTTTTTGTCACTGTGGGGCGGTAGGGATCTAGCAACATTCCCCTAATATCGATCCCTGCTTCGGAGAAAATCCTGGCCATGGCCTCCCCTTGGATATCCTTTCCCACCAAACCTGCTACCTGCACCTGTGCCCCCAGTTTAGCGAAGTTATACACCGCATTTGCCCCGCCGCCGGGGATCTGTCGGGTATGTTCATGGCGGAGGATCAGCACCGGAGCCTCCCGTGAGACTCGCTCTACCTGCCCCGTCAGAAATTCATCTAGGGTTAGATCTCCTACTACCAAAACTTTGATGGTGGAAAATTGATCAATCAAAAATAGTAGGCGATCGGCTGCCGCCGCCATCTGGTCAGCAAAACTTTGGGTCATAGAATTCAGGAATAAACTTTAGGGGGTTGATAGAGCAGTTCCTTGGGGACTAGCTGGAAGATTACTCACCCCAGTACAAGCGTCTGGGCTATAGACAAAAGGCACAGTAACAATATAAACCTTAGCCGGGGTAAATTGACCATAGGCAATAGTAGCAGCCTGGGCTGCCTCATTAAAAATTCCATAGCCGGAACTTTGGATCATCTCAGGACCTCTAGCGATCGTTCCTGCCTCATTAATTATCACTCCAAAGATCGCCGTGACTGGTTTGTCCAATTTCAAAACACAAGCCTCTGGAGGATATTTCACTTCTAGAGTTAATTTCACCTGCTTATCTGGTTGCAAAAATTGTTCATTGCCTGCCCCCAAGAAGCCAATAAAGCCCGCATCTTGACTATCAGAGGTTAATTCAGTCCTTTCTGGGTTGAAGGCTAAAAGGGGATTGGAAGTAGCTCCCCCCAGATTTCCATTGTTAGTATTATTATTACCACCCGGATCGCTACCATTACCTTCATTACTCCCATTACTAGCAGTACTAGCAGTTGGAATTGGTGTGGGAGTGGGGTTTGAAGTTGCAGTTCCACCAGTATTCTCAGGATTACCACTAGTAGGTGTGCTAGTAGGTGTACTAGTAGGTGTACTAGTGGCAGTAGGGGTCGGGGTCGTCGGGGTAGAAGTAGTGGTGGGGGTAGGGCTAGGAGGACGGGTAAAAGGGCTGCTGAAGATCGATCGCCCGGCGGTGGTAAAGTTATCTGCTGTTCTGAATTGGTCCGATCGGCGTACTGGAATATTAGGAGCCGGAGTTTCCCTAGGTGCAACCACTATTTGCCTGGGTTCAGTTCCAGGATCACTAGGAACTCTATACTGAGTAGCTCCACCCCCAAAAGTTCCATAGCGGGGATTTGATGGTACAAAAGTTGTCCCATCATCAGGAACATAGGTGGAAAAATTACTGCCCCGAGGAACAGTGCTGAAATTATTAGAATTGTTAGGAAAAGTACCGGGAAATCCGGGACTGACGGTTCTGCCTTGACCGGGAGCATTGGGAATCGGTACACCAGTTACTGCCGGGGGTAAGGGCTGCACATCTCGGCGAATCCGGGATTGCTCTTGGGGGGTGAGTTGCATGATTTTCACTTCCTTGGGGGCGGCGGGGCGTTGAAAGAAAGGCAGGGCGGGGGCGCCATAGCCAATTACACCGTGCAGGACTGCGGAGAAAAATATGGCAATGTTGAGGGGTTGGAATAACTTCTGAGGAAGGGTTTGCTGAGAATCTCTGTAGACTAGGGAAAGGCTATTTGGGGCAGTCTTTGTCTCAGGAGGAGGGGTTACTAGGTTTGCCATAGGGAAATCTGGGGATTCAGGAAGACAGTTGATAGTTTTTTAGATTTAGAAGTTTTAAAAAAGTTTCAAAGTCCCCTTTTAAGAAATTTCAAAGTTCCCCTTTTAAGGGGGATTTAGGGGGTTCTAGCTTTAAAGGGGGGATTTAGCTATTTTCGTTATACCTTAGATTTTAGGGACAGAATCTTGGCGATCGCATCTTCTACGACCTTATCGGGAGTGGAAGCTCCAGAGGTGACACCAACGACTATATTACCCTCTGGGAGCCAGTTGGGAGTAGTTTCCAAATCCTTACCTAGGGGTTTATGTTCGATGGAGTTGTCGGCATGGATACGATCGCTACTATCAATGTGGTAGGAAGGAATGTTATGTTCCCTAGCAATTTCTTGGAGATGGGTAGTATTGGAAGAGTTGTAACCCCCAATGACTAACATTAAATCCATTGGCTCTTTTATCAAATCAAACATGGCATCCTGCCGTTCTTGGGTAGCATCACAAATAGTATTAAAGCTCATGAAATGCTGATTTAATTCTGTAGGGCTATACTTTTGTAGCATTGTCCGCTCAAATAATTTACCAATTTGTTCGGTTTCTCCCTTGAGCATAGTGGTTTGGTTGGCTACTCCAACTTGGCTCAGGTCTCGATCGGGATCAAAACCCTCAGAATGGGCATTCTTAAATTTAGTCAGAAATTCTTGGCGATCGCCCCCGTGGAGAATATAGTTCGCTACATACTCAGCTTCTTTGAGGTTAAGCACAATGAGATATTTATCCGCAAAGGAACTAGTGGCAACGGTTTCTTCATGCTTATACTGACCATGAATAATAGAAGTAAAATCTCCTTTTTTATGCTTTTCCACCGTATTCCACACCTTTGAGACCCAAGGGCAGGTGGTATCCACAATTTTGCAGCCCTTCTCATTTAATAACTGCATTTCCTGCACACTTGCCCCAAAAGCTGGCAGGATCACTACATCTCCAGTACCTACCACGGAGAAATCTTTATTAACTCCCTCCACAGGAATAAAACCTACTTCCATATCCCGGAGATGCTGATTTACGGAAGGGTTATGGATAATTTCATTGGTAATCCACAATTTCTCGGTAGGAAAATGTTGCCGAGTTTCATAGGCCATGGCCACTGCCCGCTCCACCCCCCAACAAAAACCAAAAGCCTGAGCCAGTAGAATAGTAACTCTAGGACGTTCTAAGCGGTAGTTATGATCTCTAATTTCTTGAATCAGGCCACTTTGGTACTCTGACTGCATTACCCCCGCTACTTCTGCCCCATGCCCAAAACTGCGGCGATGGTAATTAGGGGACTCATGCAAGGAGCGCTTAAAGGCTTTAGTATCCATAGGGTTTCTTAACAAAATCTATATTCACAAACATTTATTAATAAATAATTTTACCTGCCGTTAGCGGGTGCAATCATTTAGGATCGCTATCTTCCTTTATGATAAACCTTTAGGGAGTGTTGCAAGAAAAATCAAGCAAGCAATTAAAGACAGTTCATAAAAACCATTTCTTTTCTGTAGGAGGGGCTAGGCGATCGCCCTAAGGCAGCTTCATCTTATTTTCTTTTCTTATTTGATTAGTTGGCTGATGATGGTGGGTTACGCTAGTTGTAAGCTGATAATGGTGGGTTATACGTTGCTAACACACTCTACAAAACTGGGCGTAAGTCTTGAATTAAGGATAATTTAGAGGGCGGAAAATATATGACAGAAAAGCAAATTCCAGTGGTGGTGAATGGGGCGGGGGGCAAGATGGGGCGAGAAGTAGTGAAGGCGATCGCTGCGGCTCCAGATTTGATTCTCTTGGGGGCGATCGATCGCAACCCAGAATTATTAGGGCAAGATGCTGGGGAAGTAGCCGGCTGTGGAGAGCTAGAAGTGCCAATTTTAGCCGATCGGGAAAGTATTTTAGTCATGGCGGCTCAGGAAAAGGAATTGGCGGTCATGGTAGATTTTACCCATCCTGATGGGGTGTACGATAATATCCGGGCAGCGATCGCCTACGGAGTTCGGCCGGTAGTGGGGACTACGGGGATGAGTCCGGCTCAACTCCAAGATTTAGCCGAATTTGCCGAAAAAGCTAGTGTTGGTTGTTTAATTATTCCTAATTTCTCTCTGGGTATGGTGCTACTCCAACAGGCAGCCATCCAAGCATCTAAATATTTTGACCATGTAGAAATTATTGAATTGCATCACAATCAAAAAGCCGATGCTCCCAGTGGTACGGCGATGCAAACGGCCCAAATGCTGGCGGGTTTAGGCAAAACCTATAATCCCCTGGTCGTCAAAGAAACTGAAAAACTTCCCGGAGCTAGGGGTAGTGTGACGGAGGATAATATCCGCATTCACAGTGTGCGATTACCCGGTTTAATTGCCCATCAGGAAGTAATTTTTGGTTCTCCGGGGGAAATTTATACTCTCCGCCACGATACCAGCGATCGCTCTTGCTATATGCCGGGAGTTCTTCTAGCTATCCGTAAAATAGTTCAGCTAAAATCCTTGGTATATGGTCTAGAAAAAATTCTCTAATTCTTTAATAATTCTCCATGCTTATCCCCATCAATCGTGAAAAATTTGAACAACTAATTCCCCGGATTGCTACAGGACCGCAATATAACTACTGCTGGGGTAAGGCAAGGGATTTTCTTAATCGATTACTAATTTCTGTGCTAGGGGTTGTAGTTGTTTGGATAATGCACTTATTTTTAGGTAGTGGTTTTGATGCCATTTCCCTAATGTTAGGAGTGGCTACTGGATTTTATTGGCTTTGGGGTCCGGTGTATTGGGCAAGTTTACGAAATAGTAAGTTTAGAAACTATAAACATAGTGGGTTTTGGCAGGGGCGGGTTTTAGATATTTACGTCACAGAAGAATTGACCAGAGAGGAAGAAGATGTTAATCAAAAGGGGGAACTAGTAATTATTGAAAATCGAGAGCGTCGGTTAAATATTGAAGTGGGAGATGAAACTGGTTTTCGAGTAGAACTACAGGTTCCCCTCAAGCGAACTTATAAACAAATTGCCCGGGGACAAGTGGCAGAAATGCTAGTAGTTGCCCAACAACCTAGTTTAAATCGGCTAGAAAAATTCACTGATCTCTACTTACCAGAACGTAATCTTTGGGTGAGTGATTATCCCTATTTACAACGGCAAATTTTTGAGAAATTAAGTCAGCGGATTGGTAGCGATGTCCCTAGAGAAAAGTTACGTCAACGTCCCCAAAAATCCTCTAGAAATACCTATCAAAATGATAGAGAATATGATGATTACGATAATAGCTATGATGATGGCTATGATGATTACGATAATAGCTATAATGATAGCCAAATAGAGGAAGATCGGGATGAGGAAAGGGATAATTATGGGCAGAAATATTTGCCAGATAAAGCCCAAATTAGACGGGGTAAACAGGGTAGACAGGGTAGGGGCGATCGCTTGAGGTAAATAGTTTCTTTTCGGTATATTTGC
>JANMHD010000479.1:0-1909 GCA_031374985.1 Coleofasciculaceae cyanobacterium OTE_70_metabat_329
CTAAATCCCCCTTCCAAGGGGGACTTTGACATTTTCTTGCACCCCTACTCAGGCTAAAATATTTAAATTAAAAATCGGCGTTTTCTGGAAACCGAGGGAAGGGGATCACATCCCGGATATTACCCATGCCGGTCATGAACTGGACTAGGCGCTCGAATCCTAAGCCAAACCCAGCGTGGGGAACTGTGCCGTAGCGGCGTAGATCTAGATACCACCAGAGGTCTGCCGGATCCATACCCTGCTGAATAATCCGTCTTTCTAATATATCTAGCCTTTCTTCCCGTTGGGAACCACCGATGATTTCCCCAATATTGGGAGCCAATACATCCATCGCTGCTACGGTTTTTTCATCTTCATCTAGACGCATATAAAAGGCTTTGATTTCTACAGGATAATTAGTTAAAATTACGGGTTTCTTGAATACTTCTTCTGCTAGATATCGCTCGTGTTCTGATTGCAGATCTAAGCCCCAATTTACTGGATACTCAAAGGTTTTATCAGCTTTTTGGAGGATAGCGATCGCTTCTGTATAGGTCAATCTTTCAAACTGATTATTAATAATATTCTCGGCGGTGGTTAACACAGTTTTATCAATACGTTCTTGGAAAAATTCCATATCTGCTTGGCAATGATCTAGCACATACTTGAATACATACTTTAAGAAATCTTCAGCCAAATCCATATTTCCTTGCAGATTACAAAAAGCCATCTCTGGTTCCACCATCCAAAACTCGGCTAAGTGGCGGGAAGTATTAGAATTTTCTGCCCGGAACGTGGGGCCGAAAGTATACACATCCCGAAAGGCTAGTGCCATTACTTCTGCCTGTAGCTGCCCACTCACTGTCAGATAAGCCTTTTTACCAAAAAAATCCTGAGAGAAATCTACACTTTGATCTTCATTTTTTGGCAGTTTCTGCAAATCTAAACTAGTTACAGTAAATAATTCCCCTGCCCCTTCACAATCGTTAGCAGTAATAATTGGGGCATGGATCCAGAGAAAACCCTGTTCTTGAAAAAATTGATGGATTGCCGCAGCACAAGCATTACGGACTCTAAATACAGCAGAAAGAGTATTAGTTCTCGCTCGCAGATGCCCGATCGATCTCAGAAATTCAAAGGAATGGCGCTTTTTCTGGAGGGGATAGGTTTCCGGGTCGGCTTCCCCAAACACGGTCATACTGGCAGCCCGGAGTTCGATGCGTTGCCCTTTTCCCTGAGAAGCCACCAGAGTCCCCACCACTTCTATAGAGGCTCCGGTATTAATTTTTTTGATCACTACCTCATAGTCTGGCAGATCAGCATTGATCACTACTTGCAGATTAGCCATGAAGGAACCGTCATTGAGTTCCATAAAACTAAAACCCTTAGATTCCCGCTTGGTGCGTACCCAGCCTTGGACTGTCACCTGCTCATTGGGTTGTCCCTGCTGGAGAATATCAATAATACGTTTGGCTCGATCGCTAGTCATAATTCCCTGAAACTCCTAGTAGTTATCTGGTGTTGATTATAGCAAGCAAGGTCTAGTGATGGGATCGATCGCCAAATTAACCTATTTACAAGCCATAGCCGCTTTGACGGGGGTAAGAGTGTGAAAGAGCGTAAACGAGGAGTAATTATTGATAGCCTGGGATTTTTGTTGAAAGTAATAGTAGCTGAAGCTAACAGCGGAGAGAGAATCTTCACAGCTTATACCCTAATGAATTTAAAAGAAGACTACCCAATTATTTAGGTAGGCTGTAAAACGGCTGTAATCTTTATGGTATGTCTAAAGCCCGTGACGAGGATTGAACTCGTGACCTCATCCTTACCAAGGATGTGCTCTACCACTGAGCCACACGGGCGTTAGTTAACTTTTGGTCAAGAATCATACTTTATTTAGTAATTAACTTGAGAAGTAGTTAACTTAAAC
>JANMHD010000132.1:0-2717 GCA_031374985.1 Coleofasciculaceae cyanobacterium OTE_70_metabat_329
AAAGACTAAGGATATTCCGATTATCTTTATGACTGCCCTAGCTGATGCAGAAAACAAAGTTAAAGGATTAAAACTAGGAGCGGTAGATTACGTGACTAAACCCTTCCAAGAACAAGAAGTATTGGCACGGGTAAATACTCAGTTGAAGTTGTATTTCTTGACTCAGAATTTAGAACAACAGGTAGCAGAAAAAACAGCAGAATTGCAAGCATCTCAACTGCAATTAATCCAAAAAGAGAAAATGTCAGCTTTAGGTAATTTAGTTGCTGGAGTTGCCCATGAAATGAATAATCCTTTAGGTTTTATTTTTGCTAGTTTACAACAAGCTAACCCAGCCCTTAAAGATATTTTTGACCATTTAAAACTTTATCAAGAACATTTACCTAATCCTACTCAAGAAATTCTTAATCATGCTTCAGATATTGATTTGGATTATAGCTTGGAGGATTTACCAAAGATGATCGATTCTATGGTGATGGCGTGCGATCGCCTAAAAGATATTAGTACTAGCTTGTGTGCCTTCTCCCGGACTGATCAAGAATATCCTGTTGCTTGCAATATCCATGAAGGGATTGATAGCACAATTATGATTCTTAAGCATCGTCTCAAAGCCAATGAAAATCACCCGGAAATTCCAGTAATTACAGAATATGGTGATTTACCAGCAATAGAATGTTACGCCGGGCAGTTAAATCAAGTATTTATGAATTTATTGAGTAATGCGATCGATGCGATCGAAGAATCAAATATTGGGCATAGCTATGCAGAAATTAATAATCAAATCACTATTAAAACTGAATTACTGCCAGAAAAAGCCCAAGTAATAGTTCGGATTAAAGATAATGGGATAGGTATGAGTGCTGAAGTACATTCAAAGATATTCGAGCATTTATTTACCACTAAAGAGGTGGGAAAAGGTACGGGGTTAGGATTAGCGATCGTTAGGCAAATTATCATGGAAAAACATGGAGGGGTGATCGAGGTTAACTCCGCAGTAGGGCGGGGAACGGAATTCTCTATTTTCCTGCCTGTATCCCCAGCAGCCTAGTTAAGATAATTAATCACAGCTTGAGCGATCGCTTCATTCCCATCTTTTGCTACTGGTGTCGATTGACTTGGTGGCTGACAAGGCTGGTGCAGAAAATCCCAATTACCTTGGAAAAATTCCTCAGGGTTAATAATTTGGTGCTGCCCGTAGGTACGAATCCCCTCTAAAAGTACTGTAGCTTCAGCAAAATCTTTTCTAGTTAGGGAAGTAATGGGGCAATCTAACCGGAGAGCTTCGGCAAAGGTGCTATAGCCGGGCTTAGAAACTACTCGATCGACAAAGGGCATAAAATCTACAGGGCGGTATTTATTTTCGGTGACTTTGACCAGATTGGGCAGATCCGGAGCTTGGCGATCGAAGGTAATAAATTGCCAATCAGGAAATAAGGCTAAATTCTGGTAGGGAATTTGATTTAAGCCCAAACCCCCAAAGGTTAAAAGAATAGTCCGGGACTGGGGTTGCTGCAAACCAAAAGTAGTTTGCAGTTCTGCATAACTATAGCGGGGATCACCACCAGTCAAGCCCACATCTGTGATTTTAGGAAAGGCAGTCATAGGTTCATGGAGCGGCAGGCGAAATAGGCGATCGACCTTGCCATAACTAGTTCCAATCTGGTCGGCTAAACCTGTAAATTCCCCACCCCAATCACGATAAATAAAATCCCAACCAAAATTACTCAGCATCCAACAAGGAACCCCCGCCCCTGCCGCAATTTCTGATGCCAAGGGGGGAATATCTCCCAATACCAGCCCTACCCGATTAGTTTTAATAAAATCTACTTCACTAGCTAAGATCACTCTTTCCTTAGCTTTGATTGCCTGCCAGCGTTCCCAAGTGGCGTCCTTGTCCATTGTCAAGCTATCTGCCTGAATTACCCCCACATCAAAACTCCGCTGCCGATGGATGAAATCTCCAGTTATGTAGGCCTCTAAAAGCCAGCGGGGAGCAGCGGTAACTAAAATCAGTAGCAAGTCTGGACACCTGTGCTGGATAGTGGCAGCAACAGCAGCACTACGGACAGCATGACCAAAGCCATGACTGGTAATTGCAAAGTAAAGAATAGGTTTATCCATAGAAAAATTCTAGACCTCTTGTATAGTTTAAGGATTCATACAAGGGGTCTAGTACTACAGCAAATGATCTTAATAAGTTAAGTCTTCGAGATTCAAGTCTCCCTTTTTATAGGCTTTGCCTTCCCGTAAGGGTAGGGGGCTTAAAGCCCTAAAGCCCTCCGGGCATACCAGAAACGGGCATACAAGAAAAGGGGGATCGTCTCACTATGTATCTGAACACAAATTGCTATTAACTACTTGTTTGGCTGGGGAGTCATACGAAGATAGGGTTTAATTTCTTCGTAGCCCTTAGGGAATTTTTCCTTAAGAACCGCAGGGTCTTTTAGGGAAGGCACGATTACACAGTCACCACCATCAGTCCAGTTAGCAGGGGTTGCCACACTGTAATTGTCGGTAAGTTGTAGAGAATCAATTACCCGCAGAAGTTCACCAAAGTTTCTGCCAGTGCTAGCAGGGTAGGTAATAGTCAGCCGGAGTTTTTTCTGGGGATCAATAATAAAGACAGAACGCACGGTTAGAGTGCTACCCTGCTAGCACTGGCAGAAACTTTACTGAACTGCTCCGGGTAATTGATTCTCTACAACTCACCGACAATT
>JANMHD010000485.1:0-1985 GCA_031374985.1 Coleofasciculaceae cyanobacterium OTE_70_metabat_329
AATAATTTGGCAGCAAAATGGGCAGAGCAGATTAAATCTTGTCTGGGCTTAACTACTGAGCAAGTATCTTTTATGGCGTATCATGGGGCGAATGATGAGACCCATATTGGTAAATTAAATGCGATTCTCAATGCAGAATGGATGACCCCAGCCATAGCTGATCGCATTGTCCGTACTGCCCAAGTAACTGCTCGTTTATATCTAATGCAACTGGAGGAAATTAAATAGTGGCTAGTACTTCTAAAAATTCCCATAGAGCTACTGATAGTTCTACTCCTGAGTTTCTGAATAAACCCCAAGATTTACATCAAATTCAACCGCGCGATCGGGCAAATCCAACTATTTGGGATACCTTGTATCTTGATAAAGCAATTCCAGTAGACCCGTTATCCAAAACCTATATGATTCGGGATTTACAAAGCTGGACAAGGAATTATCTTCTTATCCCGATTAAACTTGTAGCTAATATTTCTCTTGGGCTGATTATGACTATCAAGAGATTATTACCTTTTCAATTTCGTGCCTATGGTTTTATGCACAAATCTGCCGCTTTTTTCCTGAAGCATTTTGTGCGTCCAGAGGCTTGCTATTTAATTGTCCGGCATCTAAATATTGGGTCAAATATTATTAATTTTCTGATTGATAATGGGCCCGATCGCTTTATGCCCAGGGCCGATTTATATCCTCAAAATGTGGATGATCTAGTCCATAATGCCTTCTGGGAACATGATTTAATTCTCTATAATTTTGTGATTGACTATCATGAAGCTCAGGCAGCAAATCCCAGTTGGTTAAAAGACCTACAAGAGCGGGGAATTAGCTATGAAAGTATCCAGCCGATTAATTTAGACCTCAAAAATTTTCAGCAGGGATTTTGTAAAATATTGGATTTAGAATCGGCGATCGAACTCTTCAAGGTTTTCTATTCCCTTTGTTTAACTAGTAATGAATTTGCCAGAGCCGTAATCTCTCTTCAATTTGATGAGAATTTTGCCCTTTATATCAGTAAAGTGACTGGAGATTATAACTGGAATCATATTGTCACAAACCGCCACCCGATGGCTCCCAATAGTCCTTTTGCTGCGGCTAGGGATTTATTCATTCACGGCATGATTAATGAATATCTTTACTACTATTTAGAATTACAAAAAAAGCCCCATTAAATTAGTAACAAATTAAAGTTTCTTCTCTAAAAAACTATCTAAGATTGATATTTTTGAGAATTAGCTGAATAAAATTAGATGACAAAACTTTCGGTAAAAGTAATGTTATCTAAAACTATTGGTAGATGTTCGCTCTCTATTAACAGTACCTCTGCTTTTTCAGGAGAGTCCAAGGCTTCTCGAATTAATTTACATAACGATGTATTATCCATAGGAGCATGAGTTAGAGTAAAAAGGTATTGTTGATTATACCTACAAAATGCTCTCTAATCTCACACATTTCTATTCTCTTGTAATTAAATCAAAATCTATGTATATTCCAGAAATTGTCAGTAAGCAAAGATACTTTTTTGAGCAGGGAACCCCTAGGGATATAAGTTTTCGTAAGCAGCAACTCCAGTTATTGCGACAGCTGATTATTGAGAATGAAGAACTAATCTTGAAGGCATTACAAGGAGACCTCCAGAAGCCTTATCTAGAGGGCTATGGAGCAGAAATAGGCTTAGTTCTAGAAGAAATTAAATATACTCTAAAACATCTAGCAAGCTGGGCAAAACCCCAAAACCCACCCACTCCTTTGAGCTTATTTCCTGCCCGATCGCAAATTATCCATCAGCCCTTGGGTGTGGTGCTAATTATCTCCCCATGGAATTATCCCTTCCAGTTATTAATTTCCCCCTTAATAGGAGCGATCGCCGCTGGGAATTGTACTATCCTCAAACCTTCAGAAATTGCTCCCCATACTTCAGGGTTAATTGCTCAACTAATTCCCCAATATTTTGATGCCCAATATATTGCTGTAATAGAAGGCGATAAATCTGC
>JANMHD010000493.1:0-4319 GCA_031374985.1 Coleofasciculaceae cyanobacterium OTE_70_metabat_329
CCGCCCGATCGTCATTGGTACGGGGCCTTGTGGGATGTTTGCAGGGTTGCTTCTAGCTCAAATGGGGTTTTGTCCTTTGATTTTGGAACGGGGAAAGATGGTGCTCGATCGTACCCGTGATACCTTTGGTTTTTGGAGTAAGGGCAAATTTAATCCTGAATCTAATGCTCAATTTGGCGAAGGTGGGGCAGGGACTTTTTCTGATGGCAAGCTCTACAGCCGGATTAAGGATGCCAATCGCCAAGGGCGGAAAGTCCTCACGGAACTAGTAAATGCTGGGGCTGATCCAGAAATTCTCTACATCAATAAACCCCATATTGGTACATACCGCCTAGTAAAAATTGTGGAAAATATCCGTAATACCATCAAATCTTTAGGGGGAGAAATTCGGTTTCAGAGTCGAGTTGTAGATATCGATCGCCAGGATGGTCAAGTTCGGGGGGTAATATTGGCTGATGGAGAATATATTTCTAGTAATCATGTGGTGTTTGCAGTGGGTCATAGCGCTCGTGATACCTTTGAGATATTACATCAGCGGGGAGTTTATATGGAGTCCAAACCCTTTGCTATTGGCTTCCGGGTGGAGCATCCCCAGGCTTTAATCGATCGATGTCGTCTCGGTGAGCAAGCGGGGCATCCCCTGTTAGGGGCAGCGGATTATAGCCTAGTTCACCATTGTAAAAATGGTAGGACTGTCTACAGCTTTTGTATGTGTCCGGGGGGGCAAGTGGTGGCGGCAACTTCAGAACCGGGGCGGGTAGTGACTAATGGCATGAGTCAGTACGATCGCAGTGGGAAGAATGCTAATAGTGGGATTGTGGTGGCGATTAATCCTGATGACTATCCCGGTAGCCCCCTAGCAGGCATAGATTTACAACGCCGCTTGGAAGAGGGTGCTTTTGAGTTGGGGGGCAGAAATTATAAAGCTCCGGGACAACTAATAGGGGATTTTCTGGCAAAGCAACCTTCGACCCAGTTGGGTAACGTGAAGCCTTCCTATAAACCGGGGGTACAATTAACGGATCTAAGTTCTAGTCTGCCTGATTATGCGATCGCCGCTATCCGGGAAGCTATCCCCATATTTGATCAACAAATCAAGGGATTTGCCATGCACAATGCTATCCTTACAGGGGTAGAAACCCGAACCTCTTCGCCTCTATGTATCAAGCGGGGGGCAGATTACCAAAGCATCAACACGCAGGGACTTTATCCGGCTGGAGAGGGTGCAGGCTATGCGGGGGGGATTCTCTCGGCAGCGGTGGATGGTATCAAGGTAGCGGAGGCAGTGGCTCTGAAAATTAGCTGTCTAAAATTTTAGATAATGAGATTTTAGATTTTTAGGGAGTTGCGATGGAGAGATATGAAAAGTATAAGGATAGTGAAATTGCTTGGCTTGGGGAGATTCCTGAATATTGGCAATCTATTCAATGCTCCTGTAATTGAAATATTAATTATGTTGTTTTGAGTTTGGTGGTCTCTCCTGCTCCACCCCTATCTAGAGAACATTTGCAGAAATCTCCGGGAATCTACCCTGGTCTTTCTTCAAATTCTCTCCCCCAATCTGATCATCTATGGCTAGTAACAAAGTAATGTTGATTACCATGAAAAAAATCCAGAAGGCTTTACGCATAAAAGTCTTCACCTCTGTAAGTCATAAAAGTCATAGTTAAATATAAGGAGCATTAGAGGGGTGTCATCTTAGCGATCGAGGGGGCTAATCTATGGCAAAGATACTTCTCAGACCCACCTTACTGAAATAAGAAATCTCTGTCTTGTATATTTTTGTTGTATATTCTTGCGATCGCCTTATCAAATATCAATTCGCTTCTTAAACTGCTCTCGAAAATCAGTAGGGGTCATGCCTATCAAGGCTTTAAAGTAGCGATTCAGGTGACTGGCATCATGGAAACCACACTCCTGAGCAATGGTAGCGATCGACCAAGGCTGATTTATTAATAATTGCTGTGCCTTCTCTACCCGGACTTGCTTCAGATAAGCAGTTATAGATATACCTTCTGTTTGCTTAAAAGACCGAGATATATGAAATTTACTGATACCTAAATCTTTTTCCAAATCTTCTAGGGAAATGTTTTTCTTCATATCTTCCCTAAGAATTTCCTTAACTAACTGTACCCACTTATTTACTGGGGGATTAATATCTGTTTGATTTAGAGATTTACTAAATATTGCAGATTTTCTCAGAAGGCATCTAATCAAAGCATTCCTAATATCTTCCAAGAAAAGATTGCCATTAGGATATCCATCCCTCATCTCTTGCTTGATTATATTTACAAGATTTCTAATCTGCTGAGTTTCTGTAACTAAAAACCGAGGAATAAGTTCAACTTGACTACATCCAAATTCTTCTCTTAATAACTCTTCCACAAGATTTGCATCTAAAGTTACTAAAGTAAAACTTACTCCATCTCCTTGGATATTATCCTCACTAGAATCAAAAAAATAGTCCACATTGGCAGGATAAATAGATACTTCGCCACCACTTAATCTGCTTTGGATCTCATAGTCTCCCATAATTCGCCTATGGAACAATAGAGGACTTTCATCTATTATTTCTAAGGTATGGAAGGAATTATTATGCTTAGGAACATAACAATTATGATAATTCTCGTAGGCAGCTAAAAAAAGCCCCCAGTCAGAGGTATAACCTGCTAGGGATGGAGCCTGTTGAGGCATAGTTTCCTGAAGTACCTGACTTAATAAATCTGGATTTAGTCTGGACTTGTTTATACTCACAGTCTTAATTTGGTGACACAAATCTGGTTAATAGAGTAAGTCTTGGTTTGGAGATGATTTTAGCATGATGATCGGATGATCCATTTTGTAGATTCATGAAGTTACCGGACTTAAGTAATTGAAGCCTTATATCTTCCCATGAAGGTAGCTCAGCAAAATCACCTTCTTGATGGTCTGTAACTGCTTCTGAAGACCAAGCACTAATATTTCTCATTGCCTCTTTATGAGAACCGCTTAAATAAAATGCCCTCACATTTTCTGAGGAGTCCCATAATGTAGCTGTCCACATAGATAGATTGGGTGTTGCCAACTCTTTCCCTTTCAGAAAACCGGGGCTTATTTTAATCTGCCGGACAATCTGTTCATTCTGAATACAAAATGGGATCAAATAGGCTGGGGATTTTAATTTTAGGCGGGTCATGGAAAGGTAAGCCATAAGCTGAAATCAGATTTTATCCGGCTAATTGATCAGTTTTGGCTATTTGAGTATTAGTTGTCACTAGTTTTAGGGCAGCTTGGTATTGATCATCTTCAGGGGTAGCAACTTGACTAAAGGTCAGTAGCTCAGAGGGAACTACCCGATCGGGCGTAATCCCCAACTTATTAATATCCCGATGATTAGGAGTTTCATACTTAGCAACGGTAACAGCCAAACCTGAGCCACCTTCCAGATCAAATAGGGATTGAATTAAACCTTTACCAAAGGTAGTTTCTCCGACTAATTTTGCTCGGCCATTATCCTGCAATGCACCAGCGAGAATTTCACTAGAACTGGCAGTACCTTGGTTTACCAAAACTGTCAGGGGAGCTTGGGTGAGAGCCTTATCGGTGGAAGTAAAGCTGCCCATCATGCCTTGGCGATTAACGGTGTAAACTACCGTGGCATCGTCTAACCAAAGGCGAGCAATATCAATTCCTGCTTGCAACAGACCGCCGGGATTATTCCGTAAGTCTAGAATATATCCAGTGGCTCCTTTGGTTTCTAGGTCTGCGATCGCATGGGCAACTTCCTTCGGAGCATTAGCACTAAATTGGGTGAGACGAATATAGCCAATAGACTGTCCAGTACTATTATCCAGTTGAGCATAGACGGGGTTGAGGGTAATTCGATCGCGCTGCAATTCTATCTCTACTGCCTCCTGCCCGATCGTTTGCACCTTTAGTTTTACCTTAGTCCCAATCCGTCCCCGCATTTTTGTAGCTGCCTCATCTAGGGTCAGGGTAGAACTGAGAATCCCATCAATTTCTAAAATATTATCCTTAGATTGAATACCCGCCTTTGCTGCCGGGGAACCCTCTAGGGGAGAAATAACTTCAAGGATTTTAGTTTCTGGGTTGATCATAATCTGCAAACCTACTCCCGAAAGTTCCCCCGAAGTGTTGACCTTCAAGCCCCGGTATTGATCTGGGGGTAGGAAGCGGGTAAAAGGGTCGCCGAGGTTTGCCAACATGTCTTTGATCGCTACATAGGTCGACTCTGGGCTATCCAATTTTCCCTGGAGGGTATTCTCCCTAATCTGCCACCAATTTTGATGGTTAAAACTATCATCTAGATAAGCTTGGTT
>JANMHD010000499.1:0-3359 GCA_031374985.1 Coleofasciculaceae cyanobacterium OTE_70_metabat_329
CCCCCTTGGTAAGGGGGATTTAGGGGGTTTTCTTGGTTGCGTTTGAATGAAAATTGCTGTATCGATGAGAATTGAGAAATACTACCTTGAGCGACATCCGCCATGAGATCCCCAACAACAGTAAATTTCTGGTGGTATTGGGAGGGTACTTTTTGTAGGAGTTCTGGTTTCATGATTCCAAAGCGATCGATCCATCGCCACCATCGAGCATCCCATTCTGCATAGGTGATACTCCGATAACCCAGACGCTTACTAATTACCACCGTAAAAAATTGATCTCCCCCTAAAAATAAAACTACTCCTCGTTCCCGCCAATCCCAATTCTCTGCCGTCTTTCCCCGAAGCAAAAACTGGGAAAAATGCTCTGCCCCTTGGACTCGATCGACCTCTGGATAGGAACGAGCGATCGCCACTTCTTTGCCAGTAGCATTAGGGCAGGGAGAAAGAATCACGGAAATTCTGACCTGAGTAGGATCATTGCCCAAAAGTTGCCGCAGAGATTGCACCACCGGCCGCACCCAAGTGGTAACTTCTCCCGGCCCATTAGACAAAATCAAAATATCCACACCCTGTGCCATCGCTCTCCTTTGGTTAAACTTGTTAAACTAAGTAAGGGCGCAAGGCCTTGCGCTCCTAACAAAACTTGCACCCTTATCAGTTTATCCCTTCTATTCCTAGGTTTCGATCGTGAATAATAGTGTCCTCACTTCTACTTTAATCTTGACAGTTCTTTCCAGCATTGGTTTAGTTTTCTTTATCCGCGCCTCGGTTAAAGCCCGGATTCAACAGCTACAACTAGTTGCCCCATCCCCAGAAACTGATTTACTAGATCAACTCCAAACCCATCTCCAGAGCCGTGCTTATAAAATCACCCAAGTCACCCCTACAGAAAATCAAATTACCTTTGAGGGGTTTGTACAGCCTAGCTGGGTACTAGCGATCCTATTAACTTTGTTAGCTGCGGGAGGAAGTTTAGGTATGGGTTTAACCCTATCTTTGCTCTTTCCTAGCTATGGATCGATTTTTTTCTGGTTAGTTTTAATAGCTCCCCTAGCGGGAATTTTCTATTGGCAAAAAGCGGGGCGATCGGAACAAGTCTCCCTGAAGTTAGACCTCAGTGAAGTTCCCGAAAAACCTAGTATTGTTACTCTCACTGGCCATCGAGATGAACTAACAGAGATCAAAAAAGTGTTTAATAAAGAGATAAATTGATTACACCAACTCGATCGCCATTTTAAGTAATCAAAAAGTAATCAAAGAATCATCCCTTACTAGTTCATGAACCCACAGGCGCAGCAATATCCGAAAGATTGGCATTGGGATTTTTGGTTTACCCTACCGATCTATCCCTACCGTCAGCGCCGGACTCTGCGGACAGAAGTTATTCCTGATACCCTATGGACTTTTGATCAGTTGCAGGGGATTTTTTATGTAGTTGTACCAATTCGGATGACCGTGGTGAAGCTGGCCGCTGGGGGATTACTGGTATATTCAGCAGTAGCTCCAACTCCAGAATGTGTCCGGTTGCTGCGGGAATTAGAGGCTGTTCATGGAGAAGTAAAGTATATTATTCTGCCAACGGTTTCTGGGTTAGAACATAAGGTATTTATTGGCCCTTTTGCCAGAAAATTTCCTCAAGCCCAAGTATTTGTGGCTCCTCAACAGTGGAGTTATCCAGTAGATTTACCCCTGAGTTGGCTGGGGCTACCGGGGCGGCGGACTCAAATATTGCCAGCAGATAGTAATCAGGCTCCCTTTGGCGATGAATTTGCCTATGCAATTATGAAACCTATTGAATTGGGTTTAGGATTTTTTGGTGAAGTGGCTTTTTATCATCGTCGATCGCACACTCTCCTAGTCACCGATGCTGTACTATCTATCCCCGATATCGCCCCACCCATTATTCAACTAGACCCTTATCCCTTACTTTTCCATGCAAAGGATAGGCCGGGAGATAAAATTACCGATACGGCGGCAAATCGTCTGAGAGGATGGCAACGGATTTGTTTATTTGCTCTCTATTTCCAACCTAGTACCCTTGGAACTCCTACCTTAAAGGAGGCATGGCGGGAAGCACAGCAAGCTCCCGATCGCTCTTTCAAAGCGTATTTTGGTTTATATCCTTTTCAATGGCAACCCAACTGGCTAGAATCCTTTACTGCCTTACAAGATCAGGGCAGATTATTAGTAGCTCCAGTTCTGCAAACCCTGATTCTGAATCGATCGCCCCAAGCTATCCTAGAGTGGGTTAATCATTTGGCTAGTTGGGATTTTCAGCAAGTTATTCCCTGCCATTTTACAGCACCTATAGTGGCAACTCCCGAAGATTTACGGCATGCCTTTAGTTTTCTCGCCCCATCTTTAGGGCAGAACTTAGATAATTCTGCTGCTCCTGATAATTCCTTAAAAGAAAAGGATACAAATTTTCTCAGAGAGCTTGATCAAGCCTTAGTCAAACGGGGCATTTCTTCACCAATCAAGAGTTAATTAAAATTATGGATCAGATATCTAATCATCCAGTTGCAATTGCATCTATCAAAGATAAGAATACAGTAACTTACTTGCGTTCCCTAGGGGCAATTCGAGAGCGATGTCAGCAATTATTTGATCTAGCTTTAGAGGATCAATTACAACATTTTCGCTGTGATCTGACTAAGCTCGATCGTACGGCAGATTATGTACTAGAAGTAATTAAAACTAATTATCCAGACCTCCAAGTTCCTTTTCATAGTCGTTGGCGACATTTTGAGGCGGGGAGTAATCAACGCTTAGACCTACTAGAGGCAAAATTAGCCGGTTTATCATCCCTAGAAAAAGCTCGAACTAAGTTTGATTTAGTGATTACTAGTGTGCTTTTGGATGCCGGAGCAGGGGCAGAGTGGCAGTATCAAGAACCGGAGACAGATTCGGTATGGAGGCGATCGGAAGGTTTGGGGATTGCCAGTTTTTATACTTTCCTCCGGGGGGGATTTTCCAGTAACCCAGACCAGCCCTTACAAGCAGATGCCCAAGGCTTGCAGAAATTTTCCTCAGAAGTTTTAGAGGAGCATTTTCAAGTCACACCAGATAATCCTCTAGTCGGCGTAGCTGGACGAGCATTGCTTTTACAAAAATTGGGGGCAACTTTAGTCAAATATCCGGAAATATTTAGCCTAGATGCGATAAATTTCCGATTGGGTTATATGGTGGATTATTTGCAATTACAGACCCAA
This sequence comes from Coleofasciculaceae cyanobacterium OTE_70_metabat_329, assembly GCA_031374985.1. Classification (GTDB taxonomy): domain Bacteria; phylum Cyanobacteriota; class Cyanobacteriia; order Cyanobacteriales; family JAAUUE01; genus JAAUUE01. The sequence continues at coordinate 3,213 of JANMHD010000499.1, forward strand.
AATCAGCAACTCCCAGCAGCAAAAGTATTTGAAGCAGTCCTCTACGGGTTAGGAGATATCTGGGCGAACCGGATTATCTTAGATGGCGTGAACCTAGGGGATGTGGGGCAGCATTCCCAGTTAGCTGGAGAAACCCTTGCTGCAAAA
>JANMHD010000517.1:0-10415 GCA_031374985.1 Coleofasciculaceae cyanobacterium OTE_70_metabat_329
TCATACGCTGCGAGCAGTATTTAATGGTGGGAAAACTTACGATTATTTTGAGGTTTCTCGAAAAGTTTATGAGCAATTGCTGGATGATAATTCTAAGGGTAGTTATATGCGATCGCTCATTATTAATCAGTATCCTTATCAACAAGTAAAAAAGAGAAAAAACGTTAGGACTACTCCTACAATAGAAGCTTAAAATCCTAAGTCTGCCCTAGCACTTTCTGCTAAAGAAAATAGTTCTTGATCGGGCATTTCCTGCCAATCAGGATCGGCAATTTCACTATAAAACTGGGCATCGTAGGGACGAGTCCGCACTACTACAGGCATCGGGACGGCATGACCAAGAACTAGGGCTTGTTGTTTAGAATCTAACTTAGCTAAGACCGATCGCAGACTTGCCCCGCCGGAAACTCCAGTAAAAATAGCTTCAATATCTTTATCATCATTGAGCAAAGAAGTAATTCTTGTACCAATTTGCGACATCACTTCATTATCAATTCCTGAAGGTCTTTGGTCTACTACTAAGAGGGTGACAAAATATTTACGCATCTCTCTGGCAATAATTCCAAAAATAGTATGTTTAACGATCGCCGGATCCAGAAATCTATGGGTTTCTTCAATGGTAATTACTAACTGAGTGGGGCGATCAACCGGATTTTTACTCTGTAGGAAAATTTCTGATTTTTTCACATAAGCCTTATGAATCCGCCGGGTAATCATATTTGTTACCAGCATATAAGACAACATATCAGATTGGGAACCAAACTCAATTACCACATTTTTTTTAGCTTCCAAAGATTGGAGAATTCGCTCTACATAATTATGGGGACTAGCACTGCGAATATATTTGAGATTTTCTAAACGCATGAGCTTTCTTTGTAATGCCATGATCGAGCCTTTATGCCCTCGTTTTTCATCACAAAACTCAGTAATATCTTCATTAGTCATGGCAATTAATCTGGTGATCCAATGTTTGCCAAATTCTCCATACAAAATATTAGCATTATCTAAACTTGCCTCAGAAAGATTCAATTCTCCCCGGACTAAATTAATATCTTCAATTTCAATTTGATCGAAACTTAAATATAATTCTTGAGCATCCTTAATTCCCCGTCTTTTGGCAGATTCTGGGTCAAGGGTATACACTTCAACTTGATGAGGAAATAACTGGCGTAAGCCTTTAACGGTTTGACAGCTTTTGCCTTCAGAAACTGCCTCCCAACCATACTCTGAGTGCATATCAAAAATCAAATTTACCGCAGCTTGTCGGCGGATAATTCCTGAGAGTAATAATCTAGTTAAAAAAGATTTTCCTGTCCCAGATTTACCGAAAACTCCATTACTTCGTTCCACAAATCTATCTAAATCTAGACATACAGGAACGTCCATATCAAGGGGCTGCCCGATCGCAAAGTTTCGCCGAGTAGGATCATCTTCCCAGCCAAATACAGAACGAAAATCATGCTCTGTAGCTTCATAAACTGGGCTGAAGTGACTAGGAATAGTTTTTACTGGTAATAGCTGCATTTCCGAGCTACTCTGGGTCTGCATAGAACCAAGGGGAGCTTTACCATTAGTATTACTATTAAGAGATTTCTTATTCCTATTTTTGCCATTTTGATTAGCATCTACCCTAGTATCCCCGTTGGTAATAAATAACTGATTTTCTAGTTCTAGGGCAGGAATAAACATCAACATGGGAGTAAGATTGATCGTCCCATAGGTGCCACTGCCCGCCAGAACTTCCCGCAAGAAATCATCATCGGGTTCAGGAGGATTGGCAATAATTCGCAGGCTAGAAGTTCCCAAAGAAACATCCGTAAGCATACAGAAGAAACGGGCTTTTCTACCCCGAACAACTAGGAATTTCCCGACTCGCATTTCCTCCACAGAAATATCCGCATGGAGACGAATTTCTAAACCTTGGGTAAGAGACCCTTGAATAACTGAACCAAGGGGTTTTTCTAGAAGTCTTTCTAAAGATATTTCTGGATATTTTTCTGAGTATGTTTCTGGGGTCATAATGTTTTTAATTTCACCAAAGCATCTTTAACTACGGGAGGTAATTGCCGGAGAATTTTGCCTTTACTGCTTTCGATCGCTACTAAGGTCACTTGGGCTGTGAGGTACAAAATTTCACCGTTAGAGGATTGAATTTGATAGTCACAAATAATTCTTACCCCTTTAGTATTCTGCATTCTGGTTTTAACTACCACATCCATGCCCAATTTTACGGGCAGATGATAGCGAAGAGCCATCTCTACTACAGGTAATTCATAACCTAGGTTAACTAAATAGTTGTAATCTACCCCTAGCGATCGTAAATATTCTACCCGCGCCTCCTCTAGCCAAGCCACGTAAGCTCCATGCCAGACAATTCCCCCGTAGTCTGTATGATGGGGAAAGGCATGGACAGGATAGCTAAACCAGTCTGCTGTACTGGGGTTTGGGGTGTATTTGATAATAGCATCTGTAGGCAGATGGGCATTCGGATCAACCTGCGGGTCGGAGTTGGAAAGAGTGCGATCGAACATAGATTAAAGTTAGGTCAAAGTACAGATAGCGTCAGGGAATACAATTTTTATAAAGTAACTAGCTTAAATTGGGAATGTTTTCTTTAATTTTATATTATTCCTAAGGATTGTCCTATGGGTTGGCGAGGGCGACTAAGTATTAAATCTAAGCTTATTGCAATGCTACTAGTAGTTAGTAGTTGTTCAATTTTAGTTACAGCCTATCTTGGTTATCAAAGTGGTAAAGCCAACTTGACCGATCGGGTGTTTAGTCAGCTAACTAGTGTCCGTGCCTCGAAAGCTAACCAGATAGAATCATACTTTCAGACTCTACGGAATCACCTCCAGACCCTAGGGGAAAATCCCTCGGTAGTCACAGCGATGCAGGAATTTGATGCTAACTACAAACAATTAGAAACGATCGTAGTTCCCCCCACAGCTCCAGAAAAATTATCTGCCTACTACCGCGATGAATTTCTGCCACGATTAGCCAAAACAGAGCAAGGTAAGCCCCTGTGGGAATTTTTTCAACCTAAAACTGCGATAACTCGCTATCTGCAATATCACTACATTGCTGCCAATTCCCAGCCGGTGGGCAAAAAACACCTACTGGATGATCCTAAAGATGGTAGCGGTTACAGCCGAATTCATGCCTCCTATCATCCTATGTTTCGGCAAATTATTGATAAGTTTGGCTACTACGATCTGTTCTTGATTAATCCCCAAGGAGATATCGTTTATACCGTGTATAAGGAAACGGATTTTGTCAGCAATTTAACTACAGGTCCTTACAACGAGAGCAATTTAGCTCGCTTAGTGGCACGAGTCCGGCAAACTAAAGAACGAGACTATGCCCGACTGATTGATTTTGAGGCTTATGCGCCTTCCTACGGTGCTCCGGCAGCTTTTATTGCTACGCCTATTTTTAAGGGAGTAGAATTTTTGGGAGTGTTGGCCGTGCAGTTGCCCGTGGATGAAATTAATAATGTGATGACGGGGAAAAAGAATTGGGAAAGTGATGGGCTAGGGAAATCTGGAGAAACCTATCTGGTGGGGCATGATTATTTGATGCGATCGATCTCCCGTTTTTTGGTGGAAGACCGGGATCAATACCTGCAAACTCTGCGTACTTTGGGGGTGAAAGATCAAACCCTAAAACGGATTCAGCAGTACAATACTTCAATTTTGGAACAACAGGTGGAGACGATCGGGGTCAAAGAAGCTTTGGCTGGAAAACAAGGTATCCAGACTATTCGAGATTATCGAGATATTCCGGTACTTAGTTCCTATGCTCCTTTAAAAATTGATGAATTAACTTGGGTGATTCTCTCAGAAATTGACCTTGCAGAAGCTTATGATCCTATTTATTCCTTTGAAAGACAACTATTGATTTCTGCGACTATCTTGATGCTGATAGTAACAGTATTAGCTATGACCTTGGCTTATTGGTTTGTCAAACCTATTAATCAATTAATCGCCAGTGCTAGACAAGTGGCAGCAGGGCAGCTAGATATTATGACTCCTCTTCAAACTAAAGATGAGTTTGGGGAATTAGCTAGATCCTTCAATGAGATGGTTTATAGCTTAAGGACTCAGACTAATTTAATTGAAGAAAAAAACCTTGAAAATGAGCAATTACTGTTGAGTGTATTTCCAGCAGCGATCGCCAAGCGCCTGAAACGAGGGGAGAAAAATATTGCCGAAAGTGTCTCTAATGTGGCGGTAATATTTTCGGAACTGACGGGTTTTTCTAAGTTATCTGCCAACCTGAGTGCCTACGAAATTGTGAGTATTCTCAACGATCTGGTGAGTAGTTTTGATGAGGCTGCTGAAAAGTATGGTATGGAGAAAATTAAAACTATTGGGGATAGCTACATGGCGGTATGTGGTTTGTCTTTGCCCTATTTAGACCATGAGAAAAGAGCGATCGACTTCGCCCTAGAAATGCTATTAATTGTCCGCCGCTACAACAATGAAAGAGGATTTCAACTCAATATCCGCATGGGGATCAATTCTGGCAGTGTGGTAGCAGGTATTGTGGGCAGAAACAAATTTATCTACGATGTGTGGGGCGATACCATCAACATTGCCAATACTCTACGGGGAACCTGTCCCGCCGGAGCAGTCCTAGTCTCAGAAGATGTGTATAAACGCTTAGAAGACCTCTACGAATTTGTCCCCTACGGCAATGAAACCAATGGAAAAACTAAGCCTAGTGCTTGGTGCTTAAAAAGTGTCCAAGTGCCCCAAAACTCAGAGGTAACTATGTAATGGGAAATATTCTAACTAATAATTTACTTCTGTGGGCGATCGCTCTCATCGTTGGTTTTCCTTTACTGGTAATTCTCTTAGGGGAAATTATCCATAGCTTGCAACAGCGCAAACAGCCCCTCGCCACGACCTTACAAGTAGTTCGGAATCTGATTCTGCCAGTTTTTGCCTTTTTAATTTTTACTCAGAAGGTTCTTCAACTACCCGCCACGGATGAACGAGTGAAAAGTGTCCAGACTCTCCTCTGGATCTGTGTAATTCATGCCGCTCTATCTTTGCTAAATGTGGTGCTATTTCGCCAAGCAAAAGCTGATAGCTGGCGGGGACGGATTCCTAAGTTGTTGATTGATTTAGCTCGGTTATTTTTAGTTTTACTAGGGACGGCGATCGTCCTAGCAACGGTATGGAATGCGGATCTGGCCGGTTTAGTCACGGCCTTGGGGGTGAGTTCGATCGTGATTGGTTTAGCCCTCCAAGATACTCTAGGCAGTGTCATGTCGGGGATTGCCCTGCTTTTTGAGCAGCCCTTTACCGTGGGAGATTGGCTCCAGATAGGGGATATGGTGGGACAGGTAATTGATATCAACTGGCGAGCGGTGCGATTGCAAACTCTAGAGCGGGAGATGGTGATTATTCCCCATAAATTAATTAGTAGTGAAGTTATCCGTAATTTTAGTCGCCCCCTCCGGCTCCATGCCGAGCGCATCCAAATTGGTTTTTCCTACAATGATCCCCCTAATTTAGCCAAATATGTCCTGCGGACTACCGCCTTAGAAACTCAAGGTATCTTGGCAGAGCCGGAACCCCAGATTTTTACCCTAGGCTATAATGATTCGGCCATTAACTATGAGGTGAAGTTTTTCATTGGGGACTACCACGAAGTTGAAGAGATCCGCGATCGCTTCATGACAAGGGTTTGGTACGCCGCTCAACGGAATAATCTTAATATTCCCTTCCCCATCCGCACAGTTTATAACTTTCACGGACCCACCTCCAAAGCCGAGGGCACAGCCAAAAAATTTGCCGAAGGCTTACAATCTATTCCGTCTTTTGTCCCCTTAGAAAAGTCGGATAATTTTGATCACCTATCCTCTGATATTAATCTGCAACATTTTGGAACGGGGGAAAAGGTAATCCGGCAGGGCTATGATAGTCACTCTCTATATATCATCATTACTGGAGAGGCAATGATTACGGTTGTTGATGAGAAAGGAGAAGACCATGAGGTGCTGCCCTTGAAAGCGGGAGAATTTTTTGGAGTAATGACGCTGTTTTCCGGGGAACCTAGTACTATTTCAGTGACAGCAGTGGCAGATTTGGAAGTCATGGTGTTGTCGGCAGTGGTAGTGAATCAGATGATCGATCGTCAGCCCAGTTTCTCTAGAGAAATTAGCCAAGTTTTGGAACTACGCCGCCGGGCAGTGCAGGAGGCAACACAGACAGTAAATAGTAAGTCTCACCCCTAGGGTGCATTCAATGAATATAATGCACCTCTTTGATGGCCATGATTTGGCTAGTGGGTTACGCTTTGCTAACATACCCTACGGGACTGATAACTGATGGTTAACCCTTACAATGTTAAACTTAGTGGGGCAGGTTAGATTTGCTGCCAAGATTTGAGTTGAGGAGAGGTCGAGACTACATGGAACTATACGAAGAGTTGTTTTACAAGGCGCTGAAGATTCGTCTGGTGGAGCAGAAAATTATTGAACTTTACCCCAGTGATAAAATTCAAAGCCCAGTCCATCTATCGATCGGGCAGGAAGCTGTAGCGGTAGGGATTTGCCAATCTTTAGAAACTAAGGACTTGTTATTTGGTACCTATCGGAGTCATGCCTTCTATATAGCAAAGGGCGGCGATTTGGGACTGATGTTTGCTGAACTTTATGGGCGAGTTACCGGGGGCTGTCGGGGGAAGGCAGGATCTATGCACCTTGCTGCTCCAGAAGTTGGTTTCATGGGTTCTTCTGCCGTAGTGGCCAGTACGATTCCCCATGCGATCGGCGCAGCTTTAGCAGCTAGAAAATTGGGCAAGGATCAAGTAATTGTGGCAGTATTTGGCGATGGAGCTACAGAGGAAGGAGTGTACCATGAATCCCTTAATTTTGCTCAGTTACACCAACTGCCAGTAATTTTTATCTGTGAAAACAACGGTTTTGCCGTCCATTCTCGCCTCCATGCCAGACAAGCTTACAAAATTTCTGAACAGGCTAAACTTTACGGTCTGCCTGTAACTGAATGCCACGAAGGTTATGATCTCTTGAAAGTTCATCACACCTTTGCAGATATTCTGACTAAGTTCCAAGCTCAACGTACACCCCAATTCCTCGAAATCCAAACCTACCGCTACCATGAACATGTGGGGCCGGGGGAAGATTTTGATGCTGGGTATCGCTCTCGTGAGGAGTTAGAAAAGTGGCGATCGCAAGACCCCTTGATTCTCAATACAGAACTAGTAGAAAAATTCCAACCCCAAATTACTGAAGAGATTGAGGCGGCAGTAGATTTTGCAGAAAATAGCCCGAATCCCGGTGTAGAAGAATTATTGGCGCATGTGATTTAGAAGGAGGTAAAGGAGGTAAAGAAGTTTAGTAAATAACTTTGTTTTTGCTGTAAATCTAAGTAAATTATCTACTTCTCTAAAACCTTAATATTTCTATTCCAATTCTCTACCTCCCTGTACTTTCCCTTACCTCCCTGTACCTCCTCCTCTTAATTAGTAACTAAACAACTAAAATTATGATTGCGGCGATCGAACCAAAAATAGGCAACGAAATTATTTCCTACCGGGAAGCACTCTACCGGACTATGCACAACGCTCTGGCGGAGCATCCCCACACGATGATTTTTGGGCAGGGGGTAGATGACCATAAGGGCACTTTTGGGACGACTTTAGGCTTGGCAGAGAAATTTGGAGCCGATCGAGTCTTTGATACCCCCTTGGCAGAGGAAGCCATAACCGGGATTGCTCTAGGTGCGGCTTTGAATGGGGTTTATCCGATTAATACCCACATTCGATCGGATTTTGCCCTCTTGGCCATGAACCAGATCATCAACCTTGCTGCTAAGTATAAATATATGTTCGGTGGCAGGTTTGAAGTTCCGATGCTGATTCGGATGGTTGTCGGTAGGAGTTGGGGGCAAGGGGCGCAACATTCCCAGAGCTTGCAATCTCTCTTTGCCCATATTCCCGGCTTGACGGTGATCATGCCTGCTAGTTCCCAGTCCATTATGGAGACCTACCCCTACGTAATTGGTAAGTACAACGCTCCGGTATTATCTCTAGAACACCGCTTGATGTATGATCTCAACTTCAAGGTGACACCGATTATAAATTCTGGGGAATCACCCTTAACTGCTAAATTACTTCAGACGGGAAAAGATGTGACGATCGTAGCAACTTCGATCATGGTACTGGAAGCTCTCCGGGCTGCGGAACACCTAGCACGGGTCAGTCATATCCACTGTGATGTAATTGATCTCAACTGTGTCTCCCACATTGATACTGCCATGATTATTAGTAGTGTCAAAAAAACTGGCAAACTTCTAGTGGCGGATACCAGTTGGCAAGCTTATGGCGTTTGTGCAGAAATTTGTCGCATTATCTGCGAACAAGCTCCTGCTGCTCTCAAGGCTCCAGTGGTGACAATGGGAATGCAGCCTGCTCCCTGCCCCACTACCAAGGCCCTGGAGGATTTATACTACCCCAATCTCCAAACCCTAAGTGATGCGATCGCCAAACTCGCCACCGGGAAACCAGAACACGGCATCCCCCTACCAGATGAACAATCCATGGCGGATGTTTATAAGAAATTCAAGGGAACATTTTAGGAAGGAGGTAAAGGAGGTAAAGGAGGTAAAGGAGTTTGTTTAATTTAAATAGTTTTCTTGACTTCAATCAACATTCTGAAATAACCTACAATTCTTTGATTATTTATTCTCTTAATTCTCTACCTCCCTGTACCTCCCCTTACTTCCCTGTACCTCCTTTTAACTAATTAATTAACTAGAAAATATGAAAATCCTAATTACTGGCATTACAGGCATGGTTGGTAGCCATTTGGCTGAATATGTTTTGACCAGCCATCCGGGAGTAGAAGTGCATGGCTTAATTCGCTGGCGGAGTCCCCTTGATAATATTCGCCAAGTTTTGCCCCAAATTCATTTGCATTATGCGGAATTGCGTGATTTAAATTCCTTAATTGTTTTACTAAATAAGGTTAAGCCAGAAAAGATTTTTCACCTTGCCGCTCAATCTTTTGTCACTACCAGTTTTGATGCTCCGGCGGATACTTTGCATACCAATGTAATTGGCACAACGAATTTATTAGATGCGGTGAGAGTTACAGGGATTGACCCCACAATTCATATTTGTAGTTCTTCAGAAGTTTATGGACAAGTAACGGCAGAAGAGTTACCCATTAAGGAAAATAATCCTTTCCGTCCTGCCAGTCCCTACGCTGTTTCTAAGACTGGGGAAGACATGATTTCTCTGCAATATTTTCTTTCCTATGGGATTAAGACTATCAGAACTAGAATGTTTACCCACACTGGCCCCCGTCGGGGAGATGGCTTCGCTGAAAGTGCCTTTGCTAAACAAATTGCGGAGATTGAAGCAGGTATTAAAACTGACTCGGTGAAAGTCGGAAATCTGGATAGTGTGCGGACTTTTGCTGATGTGCGAGATGCGGTGAAAGCCTACTGGTTGCTATTGGAAAAGTGTACTCCCGGTGAAGTTTATAATATTGGGGGCGATCGCACTATGACGATCGGCGATATGTTGGAGATGATGAAAGGGATGGCAACTTGTAAAATTGAGCATGAAGTTGATCCATCTCTGCTCAGACCTTCCGATGTCACCCTCCAAATTCCTGATATTTCTAAATTCCAAAATGCTACAGGCTGGAAACCAGAAATTTCTGTGGAGCAAACTTTTCAAGACTTGTTAGATTATCATCGTAATCGCATTAAGCAGGGGAGATAAAAAGTGATTATTTCTCGGACTCCATTTCGGATTTCCTTCTTTGGTGGCGGTACTGATTATCCCGATTGGTATCTCAAGGAAGGCGGGGCAGTATTATCAACCACGATCGATAAATATTGCTATTTAACTTGTCGGCAATTACCACCTTTTTTTGCAGATAAACATCGGATTGTTTGGTCACACATTGAAACGGTTTCCACTATTTCGGCAATTCTCCATCCGGCAGTGCGGGAAGGTTTGAAATTTTTGGGTTTTGATGACAGTATGGGCTTAGAAATTCATCATCAGGGAGATTTACCCGCCCGGACGGGAATGGGTTCCAGTTCTGCCTTTGCTGTGGGTTTGATTAAGGCCATGACTGCCCTACAGGGACGGATTATTGGGAAGCATGAGTTGGCCTTGCAAGCGATCGAGCTAGAACAGCAGGTGTTGAAGGAATGTGTCGGTTCCCAAGACCAAGTAGCCGCCGCCTACGGAGGATTGAACCTGATCTATTTTCTGCCCAGTGGAGATATTCGAGTAGAACCCGTGACGATTCCCAAAGCCAGAATTGAGGAATTGGATCAATCACTGATGATGTTTTATACCGGAACTACCCGGTTTGCCTCAGAAATTGCCGCTAAGGTTGTGGCAAATATGGGGTCTAAACA
>JANMHD010000521.1:0-7691 GCA_031374985.1 Coleofasciculaceae cyanobacterium OTE_70_metabat_329
CTTTACTCTGTTGATTAGGATCAGTTTTAACATCTAATAATACTGATTTTAAGGCAGCAAATTCTGAAAAATATACCTCTTGTAAATCTAAGTGATTTTTGAATGGATTATCAACTCGGCTACTACTAAAGGGGTTAGGAATTGTGGCTAATTGTGATGACATGATTTGAAGTTGTTGGAGTTTATAGTAAAGTTTATAGGTGAAGTAAGCATCGTAGCGAGCAGTGTGGGCATGGTGCTCTTGAAAAAATTGATTGCTTACTTGAAGATTAAGAATTTTACTTAAATGACCTAGAGAATAACTAGCAACTTGGGGAATATATTTTTTTGCTAATTCTACTGTACAAAGAAAAGTCCATTGAGGTTGAGAAATTTTGACTTGCTGAAAGCTTTTATAAATAATAGATCGATCGTGTTCAGCATAATGGCAAATAATTGTTTTCTGGAAGGCGATCGCTGCCAATTCTTGGACTATCTGCTTCAATGGTTTAAGGCTATGATGGATTGATTCGTTCCTAGGATGTCCTGCTACAAATGCTTCATATACTAAACTCCCCTGATGATCTAAAACTGCAATTTCCCTTAATACTCCACTTCCTTCAGTATCAATTATCAAGAATTTTGAATTTAATTGCATATCTATTCAAACTTAAATTCTTTACAAAGATTTACCGTAATGACTAAAAATTGCTATCTCAATTACTTGCAATAAAGAATAACAAGCATTTAACTCTGAACCAAACAAACAACTATCTGCTGATAGACAAGGAAATACAGCTAAATTTCCTATATTATTGGCGGCTTCTGTCATGGCATGGTCTAGGGTAATAATAGGTAGAGATGCTAAGAAATTATGGGCAGCCAACTGATGTAGATAGGGAGTTATTTCTTTAACCTCCTTACCGTTAAGAATCAAAACGTCAGGATGCCATACTTGGGTTAATAATTCTGCCTGTTCCAGATCATTAACTTCCAGAAGACGGCATTTAATACTGTGGGGATGTTGACGAATTGCTTGATTTAGTAAATTACTCAAGCAAGAGAAATCTGGTGATTGACCTAAGGAGAAAGTCGAAGCTTGGGGGCTGAGGATCAAAATGGTGAGGGTAATGGGGCGATCGTCCGAGGGATTTCTTGTATCCCCCTGCAACACTTGATGTAAGTATTGACGCAGTACCGTCTGATCTACTGGCAAACTCAAAAAACCATCAGCTTGGTGGGCATAAGCCTCCTGCTTTTCTGCTTGGGTAGCCGTGACTAAGATCGGGATATGCTGAGTTTGGGGGTTTGATTTGAGGAGCACTAACACATCCCACCCAGAAAGTAGGGGCAGGAGAGGATTGAGAAAACAGAGACAAGGCTTGAGGTGGCGAGCTTTTTCTAGAGCTTCAGTTCCACTTCTGGCAATGACGACTCGATATCCTAGAGCCTCCAGATTTAGGCTAAGGTTTTCTACGTATTGGGTTACGGGTTCAATAACTAGAACCACATTAGATTGCTTATTTAAGTTTGCTGGAGTACTACCCCCGGCCTGAGATTCTGGCGGACTGCTAGTTGGGAGTAGCAAGGTAAATTGGCTACCTTGATCGGGCTGGGAGGTGAAGGAAATATCTCCGCCGTGGAGCCGCGCCAATCGTTGAGCTAGTACTAGACCCAGACCTGTACCTTCAAATCTCCGAGTTAGGGGGCTTTCTAGCTGTTGGAATTTTTGGAAAATTAGGTGCTGCTTATCTAAGGGAATACCAATACCTGTATCCCAGACCGTGAAAGCTATCCAATCTTCCCATTGGTCAACAGTTAAGCCTAGCTCGTCCTCTGGCTCCGTGAATTTTAGGGCATTGGAAAGAAGATGACAGAGAATCTGCCGGAGACGGATCTCATCGGCAATTACAGTTTCTAGTTCTGGGGCAATTTTGAGGGTAAATTGTCGATCGAGGGAAATCTTATCCTCTTCAATCTGGGGCAGGATTCTTTGCTGGGCTTGTTGGTAGGCTCGATCGCATACAAAAACAATATTAACTGGCTCTAAAACTATTTCCACCTGCTCGGTTTCAATCCGAGTTAGGTCAAGAATATCATTGACCACCAGCATTAGTTGCCGTCCACTGTGGTAAATTAGCTGGACATAGCGGCTCTGGCGATCGTTCAACTCTCCTATAGACTGTTCCTTTAACAAACTAGATAAACCCAATACAGCAGTCAGGGGGGTTTTTAGCTCATGGCTAATACAGGCTAAAAATTCATCCTTGAGGCGATTAAGTTGCACCAGATCAGAATTTTTGGCAGCCAGTTCCTGGGCCACCTGTTGCTGCTCTGTAATATCCGTTGCCAACACTAACCAGAGAGTGGGGGTGGGGCTTACGGAGCTTTGCCCTAATTCCCCTTGGAGAGGAAGCTTGACCAACTGCCAGATGCGATCGGGAGTTTTTAGACGTAGTAAGCGAGAATCAAGAGCAGATTCAAAGGAAACTTCCCCCTCTGGCATAGATTTTTCGGAGGTCTTACCCTGCAAGGATTGATCCAACAAGTAGGCCATCTGGTGATCCGCTGGGAACTTTACATCTGTCCGAACTAACAGAGAACAATTAATCTGTTGCCGCCAAGCAAGATTTTGGCTAACTACTTTGCCTTCTTGGGTTTGGAGCATTAAGGGCAGAGGGAGTTGCTCTAGGATTTTTACCAGTGCTGCATGGGGCAGACTAGCATCGTCGAGGAGGAGAGTATTTTTCTCAGCACTCCCTGAGCTTGTAGGTAAATTTGTAGTGGAATTTGTAGGTGTTGCCAGATTAGGGTTACTTAATTGCAAATGGGGAGCCAGATAACGGAATAACTGCCACGGGTCTACAATCCCTAAATACTTTCCCTCCCCATCCACCAAAGCCCAAGACCGTTGTTGGTCAAGACTAAGCTCCTGCTGCATCTGTGGCCAAAGTTCTAATAAATCACCCCGATGGATCAACTTAACCAGAGGCTCTAGGGGAAATGATACTGGAACTTCTTTGGGGATTAATTCTTTAATTCTAGAATTATGGGCGCCTTGGGAAGGAGCAAAAATCATCTCTAATTCCTTGGACGGTTGCTGTGATTGCTGACGCTGTAGAAGCCCTAGAGGTTGGTAATCTGCCCCCACGACCACTAAACGGGTCTCCTCGATCGCCCCCCAGATACTTACCCAATCACTACTATGCAACACCTCCAACGAAAGCACAGGCAATGGCTGTAAAAAATCTTGTAAACTGGCATCTAGGCTAGACATAGGAGTAAAAATCAGAGTAAAATTTTCTTAGAATTACCAATTTATCTGGACTTGGGCATTCAGTATATTTATTTAGCTGTTTATCGATAGGAATCTAGCCTTATTTCTAGAAGCATCTGAGCTTGCCTATAGACTAAGATTATTAAAGATACTTCAGATATAACTGCAAAATTTCATTATGAATTAAGACGAAGAGTGGCTGGAATAATATGACACTACAATTCGTGACAATTTGCATTTATTCAAGTTAAGTTTAAATATGTATAGCAATCTTATTATTTTTGGTGATTAATGCTAACCCGGCTGTCCATTTGTAGTTTTGTCTATACTCCCGAATTGTCCCATACTCTTAAAGAGATTTTGGGTAAAGAAGATTATCATATTTATAGATTTGAGTCTGCCCAAGAGTTTGGGGAATGTATAGCCAAGAAACAACAGGAAATAGATTGTCTGATCTGCCAAGCTGATCGCCATCTGTTGCCCATAGTTAATGGACTTTATGAACAGGGTATCCTTTTGCCAACAATTATTTTTACTGATTTTTTAGATCAGGATTATCAATCTAACACCGAAACTCCCTATCAAGCCACCTATTTATTTCATCCCGCAGAAATCCATTTATTAGAACATCAAGTATCAGAAATTTGTACTGAGATTCCCAGAGCGATCGCCCAGTTTGTAGATTTTGCTAGTCATCTTTATCTTCCCCAAATCTTTGGCAAAAATCAATCCTCACCAAACACGAAGATCCAAAATTTTCTGATGCCCCATGAGTTATCCCTAAAACTAAAAGCTAGGCTAGGGTACCTAGGCGTGTACTATAAGAGAAAATCCGAGCATTTTTGGCGTAACTTATCTAACAAAGAACGGCACCAATTATTAATCCAACTGCAAGCTGAATATCGCCATATTGTTCTCAGCTATTTTGCTGGAGATGAAGCATTAAATCAAGACATTGATAGTTTTGTGAATCGAGCATTTTTTGCCGATATCTCTGTGCCACAAATAGTAGAAATTCATATGGAATTAATGGATGAATTCGCCAATCAGTTGAAATTGGAGGGTCGTAGTGAAGAAGTATTATTAGATTATCGGTTGACCTTAATTGATGTCATTGCCCACTTGTGTGAAATGTATCGTCGCTCTATTCCTAGGGAAATGTAACTCATAAGTGGATGAATTTTGAAATTACTGATAAGCCCTAACTATAAATCACCTATGACTAATCCCAAAAAAATCTATATTCTCAAACTCTACATTGCCGGCAATACTCCTAATTCAGTTAAGGCCTTAACAACTCTAAAAAATATTCTAGAGCATGAGTTTCGAGGAGTGTACGCCCTAAAAGTAATTGATGTGGTGGCCAACCCCCAATTGGCTGAAGAAGATAAGATCATGGCAACACCTACTCTAGCAAAAATCCTGCCACCCCCAGTCCGAAAGATTATTGGGGATCTATCCGATCGAGAACGGGTTCTCATTGGCCTAGAACTTCTCTACGAGGATTTACAAGATCAAGAGCGCAAGTTGCGGTAAAATTTAAACAATTATTTAAACTTTAGCTTTTAGTCTTTAGCTTTTAGTCAGTAAAGGTTAACCAAATATTTTATGGGTGAGCAAAGGTTTTTTCGGAAATTTTGGAGAAATTTCTATGAGTGAAAATAAGAGTGATGGCAACTTAGCTGAAACCCTCAAGAATGATACTAGTAGCCTCACAGTCCGTAAAACTAGAACTCTAATTGAGGGATTTGATGATATTACTCATGGGGGATTACCGATCGGCAGGGCAACGATCGTCAGCGGTACCTCAGGAACAGGAAAGACATTACTTGCAGCCCAATTTGTCTACAACGGGATTATTTCTTTCAATGAGCCGGGAGTATTTGTCACTTTTGAAGAAACCCCTAAAGATATTATTAGAAATGCAGCTAGTTTAGGTTGGAATTTACAAACCCTAATTGATGAAGGAAAGTTATTTATCCTTGATGCTTCCCCGGATCCAGAAGGACAAGAAGTGGTGGGTAATTTTGACCTTTCTGCTCTCATTGAACGCATTGATTATGCCATTCGCAAATATAAAGCCAAACGGGTTTCCATTGATTCAGTAACGGCAGTATTTCAGCAGTACGAAGCGGCCTCGGTGGTGCGTCGAGAAATATTTCGGTTAGTAGCCCGCCTGAAACATATCGGGGTGACGACTATTATGACTACGGAGCGGGTAGAAGAGTATGGCCCCGTAGCTCGGTTTGGGGTAGAGGAGTTTGTGTCTGATAATGTGGTGATTGTGCGGAATGTTTTAGAAGGGGAACGCCGCCGCCGGACGATCGAGATTCTTAAGCTCCGGGGGACTACCCATATGAAAGGAGAATATCCTTTTACTATTACTAACCAAGGAATTAATATCTTCCCCCTTGGGGCTATGCAGCTTACTCAGCGATCGTCGAATATCCGGGTATCTTCGGGAATTGAAACTTTAGATAAAATGTGTGGGGGTGGATTCTTCAAAGATTCTATTATTTTGGCAACAGGAGCCACCGGAACTGGCAAAACCCTCTTAGTTAGTAAGTTTACCCAAACTGCTTGCTTGAAGGGAGAACGGGCAATCCTGTTTGCCTACGAGGAGTCCCGCGCTCAACTTTCTCGGAATGCTTCTTCTTGGGGAATAGATTTTGAAGAAATGGAACAAAATGGCTTACTGAAAATTATTTGTACCTACCCAGAATCTGCCGGATTAGAAGACCATCTACAAACTATTAAGATGGAGATTGCTAATTTTAAACCCGCCCGAATTGCGATCGATTCTCTTTCGGCCCTAGCTAGGGGAGTGAGTAATAATGCCTTCCGACAGTTTGTAATTGGGGTAACTGGCTATGCCAAACAAGAAGAAATCACTGGATTTTTTACCAACACCACCGACCAATTTATGGGGGCGCACTCCATTACAGATTCTCATATTTCCACTATTACCGATACGATTATCATGCTGCAATACGTAGAGATTCGGGGGGAAATGGCACGAGCAATTAATGTCTTCAAAATGCGGGGATCGGCTCATGATACTAGCATCCGGGAATATACTATTAGTCAAAATGGCCCAGAGATTAAAGATTCTTTCCGCAACTACGAGCGGATTATTACTGGTTCTCCTAGTCGCATATCTGTAAATGAAAAAAGTGAGCTTTCCCGCATTGTCCAAGGAGTTCGAGAAAAAACCGGGGATGAAATCCTTTAACTTATTAAACCTTGATCCCCCCTAGCCCCCCTTAAAAAGGGGGGGACAAGAATTAGATCAAAGTCCCCTTTTTTCTATGGCTAGCTAAGTTCTGTATTAATAAACCAAAATTATGGCTCCTACTCTCAAATATGCTTACTTTCCCGGTTGTGTAGCTCAAGGAGCCTGTCGGGAATTGCATCTATCCACCACATCCCTAGCAGCAGCCTTGGGAATTGAATTAATTGAACTAAAAAAAGCCTCTTGTTGCGGCTCCGGGACTTTTAAGGAAGAATCTCAACTTTTAGAAGACACGGTTAATGCCCGAAATATTGCCTTGGCAGAAGAACTACAACTGCCTTTGCTGACTCACTGTAGTACTTGTCAGGGGGTAATTGGCTCGGTGGACGATCGCCTCAAATCTTCTCAAACAGACAATCCCGCCTACCTCACAGAAATTAATAATTTACTTACAGATCAAGGTTGCTCTCCCTATAAAGGCAGTACGGAAGTGAAGCATCTCCTCTGGGCTTTGGTGGGGGATTATGGTCTAGAAGAATTACAAAAGCGAGTGGTGCGATCGCTCCAAGGAATCAAGTGTGCCGCCTTCTATGGTTGCTATCTCCTCCGGGGACAAAAGCATTTACCTTTTGATGACCCCCTTAATCCCCAATCCATGGAAAATGTATTTCGAGTTTTAGGGGCAGAACCAGTGTATTATCCCGGCAGAACTCAATGCTGTGGTTGGCCTTTAGCTAGTTATGCCACCGAACAATCTTTTCAGATGGCAGGGGGACATATCCAAGCGGCGATCGCTGCCGGAGCTGATTGCCTAGTTACTCCTTGCCCCTTGTGTCACTTAAATCTAGATTCCCGCCAGCCAGAAGTGGAAAAAGTGATGGGCAAAAAACTAGGTCTGCCTGTGCTGCATCTACCCCAACTGGTATGTTTAGCTTTAGGAATTAGCCCAGAAAAACTGGGTCTATCTAAGCATATTGTCTCTACTCGATCGTTCCTAGATAAGCTCGATCATCTCCAAATATCTTAATATTTTCTTAGAATCTAATAGACAAAATTTTGATTATGGCGATTAGTGGGGAGCTACGATTGTGGCGACCACAGCTACGATCGCCAATTTTTCTCTAACCAAAGGATCTTTTTAGAGGGAATAGAGGTAAAAAGGTATAAGAGGGTACAGAGAAGTGCAGTAGGGCAACAATTATT
>JANMHD010000550.1:0-4251 GCA_031374985.1 Coleofasciculaceae cyanobacterium OTE_70_metabat_329
TAGTTGCTGGACAATTCGGGCAGTTACAGACTTAGATTTCTCTTCTGGTATTTTGACTGAAGATGAAGATAATTTCTATTATGAAAATGAAGATTCTACAGAAGATGATGATAGTGAATATGAATATTATTACGAAGAAGAAGATGAGGAATTAGAAGAGGATGAAGAATTAGAAGATGAAGAATTAGAAGAAGATGAGAATGAAGAAGAATATGAAGAATT
This sequence comes from Coleofasciculaceae cyanobacterium OTE_70_metabat_329, assembly GCA_031374985.1. Lineage (GTDB taxonomy): Bacteria > Cyanobacteriota > Cyanobacteriia > Cyanobacteriales > JAAUUE01 > JAAUUE01. Next base: position 223 of record JANMHD010000550.1, read on the forward strand.
AGAAGAAGATGAGGATGAAGAGGATGAGGAATTAGAAGAAGATGAGAATGAAGAATACGAAGATGAGGATGAGGAAGAAGATGAAGAATTAGAAGATGAAGATGATGAGTAGCTAAATAACGTGAGTTACAGCACTTTTCTAGTTTGTGGACGACAGGCAAGGGGCTTAAGCCCCTTGTTCTAAAGGAAAAGCCTGTCTTCATATAACTGAAAACCGCTGTAAAAAGCGTAGTCGAAGTGGTTGAAGGGAAAATTTCCGCTACAAATGAAGATAAGCGATCGAAGATTTGTGGTAAGGTTTTGGCTACTTCGACAATGGTCAGCATCAATTCGACGACCCTCAGCCAGCGATAATGGTTATGGTTTCGTAAAATGGTATCAGATGTATTTCTTATCCCAAACTGACCTTACTTAACAGATTGTTGAATAGCATTAGTTTGGGCTAATATTTCTTCCCATTCCTGTTGAGACAACTTCTTTACATAGTTGATTTTTATTTCTTGTAAAAGGTCAATTAATAATAGCTTGACCTTGTCAATACTTTTATTCTGGCGCATTTCTTTGGTTATAATGTCACTTAGATTTTGCATCAAATCCTCAGATAACTTTATGGTTTTTGTATCTAGGGGTGGGAGGTTTTTGATACTAGAAAATAGAGTTTGAGATATCTGTAATACTATCTGCTCCGTCACTTGTTGCTGAATTGCGCCCAAGCCGGGGATTTGAGCGACTCCTTTGTATATAGAAACTTGTTGGAGGGCATTTTCGGTGGCGTGCTTCAAGAGGGCTTCAACACTAGGCCGCATTTGGGGCAGGATATCTTCTACAGTTGCCTGTAAGACAATGGTAGCGATCGCAGCCACTTCATTTGTATTATTAATATCAATATAATTTTTTCCTTCAGTAACTAGTTTTTTTAGGTCTAGATTTTTTACTGAGTCTTCCATTTGATCAAATACGCGGACAATTACAGCCTGAGTTAGTTGTTCCGAGAAAGTAGCTATAAAGCTATTTTGAAGTTGTTGCTTCAAGGTATCTATATTAATTAACTCAGCTTGATTTAGCCTGACTAGGATAGGAATAATTCTGATTGGTTGTAAGAAAGGTAGGAAAAACAAAAAATCATACCAACGCCACAGGGCTGCTTCAGTCCAAGATAAATTACGGCTCCGATGGAGATAAAAAATTCGGAGAGCAAGTTCCACAGCAATAATATTAATAAACCAAATATCTAGCAGAAAGAAGCGATCGACAAAACCCCCAGTCTCATCAATCTGCCGAAAATAATTAGTTTGAATAAGACGTTGAATTTGCTCATCAAAAAACTTCATTTCTTCTATAAATCCAGCTTTAGAAAGATGAGTTTGACTCCAAAATAAGGCAAAAGATTCTTTAGAAGACTTATCTCCCATATGCGATCGCATCCGATTTTTGATCCGTTCCAAAGTTCCAGTCTTATTAGCAGCAGCAAAAGGATTAGAGTCAATCATTTCATTGCTCATAGTTTTTAAGTCCTCCAAGGTAGCTGTCACTTGAGGCGATCGTAATCCTTGGTCTGCCACCTCTGCTTTTAGCCGATTAACTGTATTGATATAGTCCCCTGTATCTCGGTGGGGTTCAATACCTTTAATTGGGTCATAAATATCTGTAATTCGGGGAACACTGACTCGAAAACCTAGCAGTTCAACACTAAAACCACCAATATTAAATAAATAGAAATTTCGCCAAGGAATATAACTTAAATCAAATAAAACCAAGCCAAAGTTAGCTACAGCAAATAGTGCCATGCCCTTCTCAAAAATAAGATTACGGCGTAAAGGCTTATAGGTTGTTGACTGATGCTTTGGCTGATTTTTGGATTGAGGAAGAAAACTCATAAATTACTCAAAAGAATCTAAATCTAGAGCTTTGGAACCGCCAGTTTCGATCATTTTTAGCACATTGCTTAACTGTAACCAAATAAAGACACTACTAAAAATTGTCAGGGGAACTGCGACAGAAATGGCAATGGCGGGAGGAAATCCAAATACTTCCAAGCCAGAAGACAGGAAGATTCCAATACCAATACCAATTCCCCAAAAAGGTAGTTTTAGTTGAATACTTCGCAACTGGGCAATACTACGAGTCGATCGATTAGTCTTCCATGCCTGCGCCTGCTCTTTAAGAGTAGCTTGAAAAGCAATTCCAGAAGTAATGCTAGCAAAGAAGCCAAAAAACATCAAAAAGTAAGGGGGATCAAAATACATGGGTTATAAAAAAGTTAATTTAATTAGTCAGGACTTAGATAATTACAGCAATATATTTAGTAAGGGTGCAAGGCCTTACACCCTTACTTTTTTTGTCCATTTTACCTACCTACGGGCTGGGGAAGTAGGGCAGCAATATTTTCGGTGGAAAATTCACTAAAGGCAGACCAAGCAACATTTAGGAGTTTTGCTGGTTGAATATCATCTTTGATGAGATCCCATAGTCGCTGAACCTCTTCCGTGTGGAGGCGATCGTCCTCTGTCAGAGCTAATACTAACTGGCGGCGGAGGAGTTTTCCCTCATCAGAAATTAGGTATTGGAAGCCCATACCAGCCGTGGGTAGAAGATCAAAGTTTTGGTTCGATCGAGCGATAGAAATCAAATTCTCCAACCGCTGCCACTGGAACTTACCATCTTTAAATAATACATCGATTAATCGGCGCCTTAACTGAGGTGATTCCCCCGTTAGTAAGCGTTCTGCCACGTAGGGATAAGCTACTTCCACAATTTTAAAATTAGGATTCATGGTTAGAGCTAAACCCTCTTGAGTTATAAGCGATCGAATAATCAACGCAAATTTAGCTGGCACTCGAAAAGGATAATCAAACATCAATTCTGAAAATTGATCTGTAATAGTTTTGAAGTTGAAATTTTCCACACTCTCGCCCATCACATTACCCAGAACAGATTCCAAAGCTGGGATAATCGGCCTGATATCCGTATCGGCCGACAAAAAACCCAAAGATACAAATACTCTTGCCAAGGACTTGTAATCTTTATTAATTAAGCACACCACCGCATCTACTAGATTTTCCTTGGTGTCTTCATCTAATTGATCCATCATCCCAAAATCAATAAAAGCCATAGTCTCTTTCTGCCAAGAATTATCTTGGTGACTGCCATCTACCGGGCATTGGGGGCGGAGGGCAAAGAGATTACCGGGGTGGGGATCGGCGTGGAAAAAGCCAAACTCTAACAACTGCCGCAAGCCAGAAGTTACTCCAATCTTGATCAAATTATCAGAATCCATGCCATCTTGACAAATTTGTTTAGAATCTGTCAGTTTGCAACCGTTAATCCACTCTAGGGTTAGCACTTGACGGCTAGTGTAGTTCCAATAAATTACGGGAACTTTTACAGAAGGATCATCGTGAAAATAACCAGCGAATCTCTCTGCATTTCTACCTTCGTTGATATAGTCAATTTCTTCAAATAGCTTGATACCAAACTCATCAACAATCAGAGTCAAATCATGACCCAGATTCAACGGCAGCCAAGGAACTATCCAACCAGCCGCCCACCGCATTAGGTATAAGTCTAGAGTAATGATGGGTAGGAGATTAGGACGCTGGACTTTGATAGCCACGCTTTCTCCAGAATAGAGTCTGCCTTGATAAACCTGTCCTAGACTAGCCGCAGCCACAGGCTTTGCAGAAATTTCACTGTAGATATCCTCCGGGTGACTGCCTAACTCTCGTTGGATAATTTCAAAGGCAACGTTAGTTGGAAAGGAAGGAAGTTGATCTTGTAATTTAATTAATTCATCTAAGTAATCTTTAGGAACTAGATCTGGTCGAGTAGATAAAGCTTGACCGACTTTGATAAAGGTGGGACCAAGATGGGTAAGGAGTTGCCGGAGTTGGGTAGCTCGCTTGCTCTTGTGTGCTTCTAGCTGCCCTGTCCATTTGTCAAAGGTTAAGCCCCAAGCAAATAGGGTACAGCGCCAAAAAATTGTCATGCCTCGAATGATTGATTGCCACCAGCGCCATTGATAATATTTAG
>JANMHD010000141.1:0-3147 GCA_031374985.1 Coleofasciculaceae cyanobacterium OTE_70_metabat_329
GGCTCCCGGCGCAAGAGAGCTTGGTGCAGATAGTCATGCTCTGTCAAGTTCATCCGTTGGCCAATCACTGGGCGAAAAGGCTGCTGCACATACTCTGCTTGAATCTGTAACTTTTTGGACTCCCGATCGTAGGTATAGATCAAGCACCGATTCACTCCTAGAGCCTCCCCCAAACTATTCACTGTCTGATGCCAAATAGTATCTAGGTCTAAAGTACTCCGAATTTTCTTAGCTATTTTTGTGAGGAGCTTATAGTACGGATCCTGCCCTAAAAGATTTTCCGATTCCTGTCCTGTAATAGTTGTCAAATGGGGAACTTTGCGCCCCAAGACTAATACCTTATCCGCACTACCATCACCACCTAAAATGGGGGTAATTACCAAATCAAATAAAACTCGTTGATTTTGATAGCCAAATTCATACTGACAGCGCTTAGGCAACTGGCGAGATAAAACCAAGCGAATTTTTTCACAGTAGGAGTCTAGGGCAACTGGGCTAAAGGTGTTGACCATCAGTTGCCCCTGGATCTGTTCAGGGTGTAAACCGTATTTTTCGGCATCTTGCCAGTAAAAAGATAGGTAGCGTCCGGCAGCGTCTTGAGTAAATACTACTTCAGACACTAAGCCCTCCAGCAGCATGGCATTATTTGGGGCAGGGGCAGTTTGCATAGCAATAATCCAAATCTTTAATACTTGCGCAATTTATAGTTGCCTGAAGAAATCAAAACAACAATTACACCGAAACAAGTAGATGTGAGCATGAGTTGATTAACCTCACCTCGACCCAATATTAATCATTCCACTCACCACGGGGCGGGACAGGAGGGTTTCGATCGAGATATCTCGTCAATTCCTGCTCTCGATCGCGCTCTCCCCTCAGCCACTGGCGAACAGCGGCCTCAATTACTTTACTGGGGTCGTTGGTGAGATGTTTAATTTGCTCTAACAATTCCGCATCCAGATGGATGGAAATTTTTTCTTGATCAGGGGCGGTACGAGTGGAAAAAGACGGCTCGTTCATAGATATCCTTAAGTTTACTTATTCATTATTTTAGCAATTCTCGATTTTGCTTTGACCTATAGGCGAGAAAACATTAAAATAAATTAAGTAAGTCCTTTGTAATCTGCATTTTATCTACATTTATTAATCAATATTGCCACATTGACCAATACAGCTATGACTGATGCTCCTGTTTCACGGATTCGTAATTTTTCTATCATTGCCCACATTGATCATGGCAAATCAACTCTAGCAGATCGGCTGTTGCAAGTCACGGGGACTGTGGCCGATCGACAGATGAAGGAACAGTTTCTAGACAATATGGAACTGGAACGGGAGCGGGGCATTACTATCAAACTGCAAGCCGCTAGAATGAATTATACTGCCAAAGACGGTGAGCAGTACGTTCTGAACTTGATTGATACCCCTGGCCATGTAGATTTTTCCTATGAAGTATCCCGTAGTCTAGTTGCTTGTGAGGGGGCTTTGTTGGTAGTGGATGCTTCCCAAGGAGTAGAGGCACAAACCTTGGCCAATGTGTACTTGGCTCTAGAGCATAATTTAGAAATTATTCCGGTCTTAAATAAAATTGACCTGCCGGGGGCAGACCCAGAAAAAATTCGGGCGGAAATTGAAGAAGTTATTGGTTTGGATGCCAGTGGAGCAATTTTGGCATCGGCGAAGGAAGGTAAGGGGATTGATGATATTTTGGAAGCGATCGTTCACCTAGTACCTCCCCCGGCTGACACGGTAGATCAACCCCTGAGAGCTTTAATTTTTGATAGTTATTACGACATTTATCGGGGGGTAGTGGTCTACTTCCGGGTCATGGATGGCAAGGTCAAAAAAGGGGATAAAATCCGTCTCATGGCTTCTGGGAAAGAATACGTCCTTGATGAGGTAGGAGTACTTTGTCCGGGGCAGGTGCAGGTTAATGAACTTCATGCGGGAGAAGTGGGCTATCTAGCTGCGGCTATCAAGGCTGTGGAAGATGCCAGAGTCGGGGATACCATTACCCTTGCTAATGCCCCTGCTGCTGAACCCCTGCCCGGTTATGCTCAGGCAAAACCTATGGTCTTTTGTGGTTTATTTCCTATTGATGCCGATCAATTTCCAGACCTGCGGGAGGCTTTGGAAAAACTGAAGCTCAACGATGCGGCTCTGGCTTACGAACCGGAAACTTCTAGTGCAATGGGCTTTGGCTTTCGGTGTGGGTTTCTAGGTTTGCTTCATATGGAAATTGTCCAGGAGCGCTTGGAACGGGAGTATAACTTAGATCTAATTGTCACGGCTCCTTCCGTGGTGTACCGGATCACGACCAATAAGGAAGAGGTTGTATATATTGATAATCCCAGTACTCTGCCGGCGCCTAATGAGCGCTTAAAAATTGAAGAACCCTACACTCAAGTGGATCTGATTACGCCGGAAGAATATGTGGGAACTTTGATGGAATTGTGCCAGAACCGCCGGGGAATTTTTAAGGATATGAAGTACCTGACGGCGGGACGGACGACGCTGATCTATGAACTGCCCCTCGCAGAGGTGGTGACGGACTTTTTTGATCAGATGAAATCCCGCACCCGGGGCTATGCCAGTATGGAATACCAGATTATTGGCTACCGAGAAAATCACTTAGTGAAGCTGGATATTTTGATCAATGGGGATCCAGTAGATGCCCTAGCAGCGATCGTCCATCGGGACAAAGCCTACGCTATGGGCAGGGGACTAACAGAAAAGCTGAAGGAACTAATCCCCCGCCATCAGTTCAAGATTCCGATTCAGGCCTCGATCGGCAGTAAGGTGATCGCCAGTGAACAAATTCCGGCATTACGGAAGGATGTATTAGCTAAGTGCTACGGGGGAGATATTTCCCGGAAGAAGAAACTATTGCAAAAGCAAGCTAAGGGGAAGAAAAGAATGAAATCGATCGGGACTGTAGATGTGCCGCAATCGGCATTCATGGCAGTGTTGAAGCTAGACAGTTAGATGGACGGCCGCCCTAGTTTAATCGGTAAAATCAATTAAAGACTTGAACTATGAATTTAACTGCAAATTGAAAAACACGCCGGGGCCTATGAAAACTAGGAGAGTTAATTTAGCTAGATTAGGGCTACGTTTGGGGGGCTATCTTTCTTTGGCTTTCTGGGC
>JANMHD010000095.1:0-8284 GCA_031374985.1 Coleofasciculaceae cyanobacterium OTE_70_metabat_329
CCTCAATATGGACGAACAGACATTCGATGATTATAAAAGCAAATATCTCGACATCCACGACAAAACGCGATCGCGCAAAGAGGAAGAAGACAAGTCCCTCATTGAAGAAGTTGATTTTGAACTAGAACTCATTCAACGCGATGAAATCAACGTCTCCTACATTCTCAAACTCCTAGCCGAACTCCGTCAAAACACCAAAACCACTGAAGAAGACTATCAAAAGAGAAAAGAGGCTATTCTCGAAATCGTTGGGCAAGAAGTCCAGTTACGCAGTAAACGCGATCTGATTGAAAAATTCATTGATGAGCGAATGCCCACAATTAAACCTGAAGATGCGATCACCACCGTATTTCAGAACTTCTGGAATCAAGAACGTATGGTCGCGATTCAGCAACTCTGCTCTAAGGAAAATTTGAAACTCGAAGCTGTTAACCAAATGATCGCCGACTACAAATTTACTGGCAAAGAACCGTTACGCGAGACAGTTCTAAATGCTTGTAAAGAAAAGCCCAAACTATTAGAGCGCAAAAAAATCTTCGATCGGGTCGTGGCACAATTACTTGCCATCATCAACAAGTTTGACGATGCTCTTGGCACATTTGAAGAGGAGCAGTAAAATTGTCTAGGTTGTCATGTTTGCATGTTGTATTTTTATTATGTTGTTAGGGGGCTACTTTCACCCCGATTTCTAGGTACAAAAGACAACTAACGCACGGTGAAGCCCACCTAGAGGTACTAATTAATGTATCTTTTGTATAGAGGGAATTATATGGGTTTCTCTTATCTCATATTCTTAAATCTGTACCCAAATTTGTACCCAAAATGCTATGCTCAAAATGAAAATCATTAGCCTTGAAGTGGTTGAACTATCCTATGCCCCGACTTCGCAACATCCCAAAATCTTCTTTATGTAAAACCCCCAAAGGTTTAGCATCTTTGGGTAGTAATATGGGGACTCTGAGGATTCGTCTGCCCCGGACTATTAGTATTAATCGTGCCACGATTCCTCTCGGATTGCAAGATACTCCGGCAAATCGAGTTTTGGCCGATCGTATCCTTCGTCAACTCCAACTAGACCTAGATAACAACACCTTCCAATGGGAAGACCGTCATAAATACCGCAATCTTGCCCAACCCCACCAGCTAAATACTATTACTCCCCCCAAGGCGATCGATCTCTGGTTACGCTACACCGAATCCCGTCAGCCCTATCTAGAAACTAGTACGATTCTTAAAGATTACCAAGCGATCGCCACCCGCCTCCAGAAAGCCAAAATTACCGACCTCACCACCGCCAAACTCAAACTCCTCCAAGTCCCCTACTCTCTCGAAATTGTCAAACGCACCCTTGCCCAACTCCAAGCCATGACAAAATGGGCAGCCAAGCAAAAATTAATTACCAATCTGCCCGAATTGCTCGATGCCTTGGATCATACGGAGATACGCCAAACTAAGGGTAGCCAAAACAAAACCCGCCGGGCTTTTACTAAGCAAGAACAACTAACTATTCTGGACGCATTCCAGAGCGATCGCTTCAGCCCCCGCCAAGCCCATTCTCACTACTACAACTATGTCTACTTCCTCTTTAACTTCGGTTGTCGCCCCAGCGAAGCCGTAGGCATTCAATGGCAAGATATTGATTTTAAGCAACAACAAATCATCTTCCAACGCAGCTATTCCACCGTCACCCGTCAAGAAAAATCCATCAAAACCCACACCACCCGTACATTTCCCCTCACAGGTTCTCGCCTCCTCTGGCTGCAATCTATTTACCCAGATAATCCTATTCCAGAAAACCTCATCTTCCCCAGTCCCACTGGACTGCCCATCACCCATCCCAACTTTCTCCGGGATCTGTGGCAGCCCATCCTCAAAACCCTAGTTGATCTTGGGGAAATCGAGAGATACCTGCCTCCCAATAATACCCGTCATACTTTTATTACCCAAGCGATCGCCTCTGGCATGGAGGAGGAAGACGTAGCTCATATTTGCGGGAATAGCGATCGCACCATCCGCCAGCATTACAAAGCCAAAAAACGGCAAATCCAAGTCAACGATTTTTAGACCCGCCTAGTTTACCAGTAACTTTAGTTTGATATCATTCCGCTACATCCCGGACTGTCTCTAAACTCATTCCCAAAGTTTCAGCAATCTGCTCAAGGCTCAAACCTAGTTCCCTAAGTCGGGGAATTGCTTGCTGGATTCGTAATCTTTCTTGTTCTACCTCTGCTTGCGCCTGTTCTGTGCGGAAGTCGGCCTCTAGCCTTGCCTCCTGTTCTCCTTGTAAAGCAGTAAATAATTCATCAGGAGCAAGGAGTTTAGCTTGATTATCTAATCGATAGAAACCAATATATTGCCCCTCAATTCTTAGTTCTAATTGCAGAGCTTGACTAATATTATTTTCAATTAATTCATAAGTGTCCCTGTGTAATTTATAACCCTTTAGTTGTTCGGGGATCCATTCTCCCTTAGGGTCAAATAGCCAGTATTCAGCCACCCCTAATTGTTCATAAAGATCATATTTTAACCCCTGATCTTGACGACGGGTACTGGGAGAAGTGATCTCAAAAATGACTTTTGGGATTTGTCCTTCTTCCCAGATTTTGTAGTTGGGTCGCCCTCCCGGAGCTACATCAAAAATTACCATCACATCTGGGGCTACCCGTAGTTTGGGATATCCCTGACTGTAGAATAAGAATTGATTAGATAAAACTAGGCCTTGCTGACTGCTAAGGTATTGAGTTAGGGCAGAAAAAATATTAAATATTGCCCGCAAATGTTCATAGGATTCTGCCAAGGGTTCACCATTCTCTATAGGATAAATAATTTCTGGAATAATGTTTGGATTAATCTCTGGAGCGATCGCAGTTTTAGGAGTCATCATCCCTCCAAGGGTAATTTAGTTATCGTAATTATAGCAATGGTAAATAATTTATAAGACTTCGACTACGCTCAGGTATCGTAAATTGGGGGCTGAGCGTAGCCGAAGCCCAGTGCAACTTATTTGGGATTCATCTATCTAGTTAACTTATCTAATCTTTCTTTAACTCCTAAATTAAACATATGCCAAATAAATACCATAAAACTAATCCCAGATAAGGTAAAAGTTATCCATGCCAATCCTGCATACATACCCATGAGTAATACTGCTCCAGTTAAAAGAGTAAAACCACTTATACAGGCATAAATAATTGCTTTCAATGCTAAATTAATTCGTTTCAAAGTTCGATCGCTCTCCACAGATTTTACCCGTAGTTGCAATTCTCCCCGCTCTAATCTTTCTTCTAACCGCTGCCATAATAACTCAGTCTTACTCGGTTGATTCCAACGACTAACTACTAAATCTTTAGCTTGCAATGCCACAGTTTTAAATAAACTACCTTTACTTTGATGGCTAGTAAAACTTTTTACAAAAGGCTTCGCACAAGCGATCGGACTATATTTAGGATCTAGAGTTCTAGCAATCCCATCAAGAGTAGTTAAGGCCTTGAGAATGAAAGTCATCTTGGCAGGTAAACGGAAAGGTTGCTCTTCAAATATTTCATAGATTTCTCCCCCCATTTGCTTCAGTGAAGGTAACTCTAAGGGCTTTTCCGTAAATTCTTGCAATACAAAATCCATTAATCTGCGTACTGGTGTCATATCAGGAATCGGCTCAATTAATCCCATCAATACCAAAGAATCAATCACTGCATTTGTATCTTTTTTTAATACTGCAAAAAAAGTTTTAATCATCTGGTCTCGGTCTAATGCCTGCATTTCTAGCATCATCCCAAAATCGTAGAAAATAATACTGCCCTCAGGACTAACCGCCATGTTTCCCGGATGGGGATCTGCCTGAAAAAAACCATCAATTAATAACTGTTTTAAATAACATCCCACCCCTACCAAATTTAGTTCCTTCAGATCAACACCTTGGGCTTCTAAGGAAACACAATCGTTAATTTTAATTCCCGGCACATACTCAATAGTTAAAACTCTTTTACTACAATACTGCCAGTATAATTTTGGGACAATTACTCTAGGATAATCTTGGAAATTTTCCCGAAAGCGATCGCCATTTTTTCCCTCGATCGTATAATCAATTTCTTGATACAAAACATTCACAAATTCTTGATAGATATTCTGGAGTTCATATTTCTTTGCCCAAGGAAAATATCGATAACAAAACCGCACTAGTTTTTGTAATGCTTGCACATCTAGATCAAATAATTCTTTTAACCCTGGACGCTGTACCTTAACAACTACTTCTTCTCCTGTATGCAACCTTGCTCGATGTACCTGCCCCAAACTCGCTGCGGCGATCGGCACTGGTTCAAAATCTCGATAAATAGCATAGATAGACTTACCCAAATCCTCTTCAATGACGGCGATCGCCTCAGCAGAACTAAAAGCTGGCACATTATCCTGCAACATTGCCAACTCTTCTACATACTCCAAGGGCAAAATATCCCCACGAGTAGATAAAGCCTGACCAATCTTAATAAAGGTTGGACCTAAATTTAATAAAGTCCTAATCAACCATCTTGCCCGCTTGTGGCGATGAACTGAGGAATTTTGGGGAAAAATACTATCCCACCACAAATAATATACCCACTGAGTTGCTGCTAAAAAAATATCCCGTTGTCGCCCCAACGCAGAAGTATTTGATTTTTGCCAGCGAAAAGACTCCGGCGCAGTAGATTTGATCAGCATTAGGTTTAAGGACTGCGATAATACCCATCTAGACTTTACCACCATCTAGAAATTGTGGCAGCTTCACTGTAAAGCAAGTAATCCACCCTTGGGGTCTATCAATAGTAGAGTTATCCCTAGCAGATTGAGGGTTAGGAGAACTAACCACGGTAATTTTACCCCGCAGATGCTTCACTAAGGGTTTTACCAAGGCCAAGCCCAAACCAGTACCCGGAATTGCTTTTTGTAGGGCTGTTTGCGCCCGATGGAATTTCTCAAAGATCAACTCCTGCTCTTCTGGGGGAATTCCTTCTCCTTCGTTTGTCACCCTAAAAGATATCTCCTCCGTAGTCTTCTCTACTCGCAGTACTACTGTAGTATCTGAATAAGAGTACTTACCTGCATTAGTAAGCAATTCTGCCAATATCCGCTGGAGGGTATCTGCATGAGTGGAAATATACAGATCTGGCAGTAAAGATAGGGACTCCCAATCTAATTCTTCTCGATGATCGCTTGTACTAGCCGTATATTTTATATCATCTTCTTTTTTTATATTACTGCTTTTGTTTGTATTAGCTGAAAAAGTTATACCTTCTAAAAAGACTGTATTGTCTTTAGAAGATGTATTGCTTGATAAGTCTATTTTATCCATAATATCTAGTTTATCTAATAAGAGTATATTGTCTATAGAGACCATATTATTTTCAGAGCCGATACTACTCAAAGAGACCACGTTCTCAGTAACAGGATTTTCAGTAATCACTTCCAGTTTTAGTTTTAGAGATTTAGTGGTCCAGTGCTGCTGGAAAGTTAGCCTTAACTGTTGTAATATGGGCTGGATATTAGTTATCTCTAAACTAATTAGTGGTGAGTTTTCCTCCAATTGCTGCAATGCCAAGAGGTCGTTAATTAATAAAATTTCTTGTTGACACTGCTGTGCTAACACCTCTAGATACTTAGCCTGTCTTGCTGGGGTTAATTCTTCTTCCTGTAACATCCGAATTGCTAGGGTCATACTAGTCAGGGGAGTACGGAGTTCATGGCTAATGGCACTAATAAACTCATCTTTGATTTGGTTTAACTGCCTTAGTTGGTCTACCTGATGGCGAATTTTTTCGTAGAGTCGCCCCTGAACTTCTAAACTAACTTGCAGTTGGGCAGTGCGTTCATCCACCATCGCCTTCACTTGTCGCAAAGTCTGATCTTGGATTAGGGCATAACTCATTTGATTACTCACGGAGCTAATTAATTCCAATTCCCCCGGCAACAATTGCCGAGTAGGGCCATATTCTAAAACCAAAAAACCTAATACCCTACCCAGTAGAGATTTTCCCGCCGCTCCCATTAAGGGAAACATTACTAAAACTGAGCTTTCCTTAATATTCTCATTAATAATTAGAGGCTGAGGAGCCTGTTGTAGTGCTTGGCAGCAAAGGGGTGAGGTAGTAACTCCAAAGACTGATTGTAAGGGAAACAATTGTTGCTCATAGCCGGGTATTGCCCACTGTGCTGCCGTGGTTACTTGAATCCTGCCGAGGGATTTTGCCTCTATTCTTTTCCAAGCTAGATCCTTATATTTTAGAAGTAAGACTAAACCCGCATTAGCTTGTAGGGTTTTACTAGTTGCAATAATTGCTTGCTGCAAGATTTGATTAATTTCTTGATGATCGCGAATTGCTTGGGTGATCTGGTTAGTTAGTTTTTGGTAGGAATAACTAATATCTATTTGCGATTGAGTTTGGTGCTGGGTAAGATGGCGATCCCCGCGGCCTCCCAGTACTAAAACGATCGCTAAGAGGTTTGCCAAGGACTTTAGTAAATCCTTCTGCCCTTTAGTCCAAGACCTAGGCTGGGCACTTTTTCCCCGATTATGCCCCAATAAAACTAGCCCTTCTGCTGATGTCTTAAAAAAAAGAATGTTCTCAAGGTTTTGTAGAGATAGTGGTAGTTGGGTTTCTCCTAGTTCTTCTAAGTTGGTTATCTCTCCTACATCCATAACTTGCCGTTTTTGCACCCGGACTAGCTCTAATAAAGGAGTGAGGAGCGATCGATTATATAAGGAACAATTTTTCTGGGTTGTCCCCCCTGTCACCATCCCTACTTCCACACTTGTCGTCACACTTGTTGCTACCACACCGCTCTCCTGCGGCTCGTTATAGAGGAGGCAAACATCTGCCCCAAAAACCGACCTCACATACTCAGCCAACTCCACCAAGAGATTGGATCCCTTGTGATCACTATCAGGATTAGTATTATCAAGGATAATTTGTTGAATTGTTTGTTCAACTAGCTTAATACTCTTCACATTACCCACGAATGCATTATGTTTAGCCATATTTAAAAATTTTGAGGAATGATCAGAAAGAAATTTTAAGAAAAATTATTGCGGGTCATTTTGCCAACTCTCAAAACCTGATACGATAACATTCCTTAGTTATTAGTTATCGATTATTTACTTACATCAATTGTTTACTAAGACCAATATCCGGAAACTAACCCGCAAATCAACCTAAAATTAAATTATAGGCTATCTGAAAAATGCAAACCATTCGTTATACACCACTAATTAAAATCCTCCTGCCCCAAAGAAGTGTTATCCAACCCGTTGTTTTAGTTCTGCTGGGCAGTTTATTCGTTGCCTTATTAGCCCAAGTTAGTATTCCCTTACCTTTCACCCCTGTCCCTATTACAGGTCAAACCCTAGGAGTAGCTTTGGTCGGAGCAGCCCTTGGCAGAAAGTTAGGATTTTTGACTCTGATTACTTATTTAGTAGAGGGAGCTTCTGGTTTACCAGTTTTTTCTGCCGGAAGTTTCGGGTTAGCGAAATTTATTGGGCCGACTGCTGGATACTTGGTGGCATACCCTTTTGCTGCGGCCTTGATTGGCCATCTGGTAGAAAGGTATGGAGCCGATCGCAAGTTCTTCCCCACTCTGTTATCTATGTTAGCGGGAGATCTAATTACTTTTACCCTAGGTGCCACTTGGTTAGGAATTTTATTATCTATGGGCGGCAAGTTCCCCGGCATCTTGGGAGTATTAATGATGGGGGTTATTCCTTTTCTGCCCGGTAGTTTAATCAAAGCAAGCATTGCTGCGGCAATTCTGCCTACTACTTGGAAATTAATTGGCAATAAAGACCAGAACTAAGATAATTCTAGAGATATTTCTGAGAACTAAGTCCTAAATATCTCCATGTTTGGTCTGAGGTATACCACTGGGGGGTGGTTGGCGGGGTTTTGATCCTACCCTAGGCTTGGCAGTTGTCGATCGCTATATTCTCTTTGCCGCCGCCCCCTTAATTAACAATCATAGTTATCCTGAGCTAGGGAAACAGTCAGGGAAGTAAGTAATAGCAGTCCCCCTCCCGGCCTATCATGGAAACCACTCCTTCTTCTTTTCCTAACTGGAATCAAAAAACCTATCAACGCCTAAAACTCTCCTTGAGTTTAGGGTTACGTCGGCAACTATTCATCGCTGTCTGTGATGACTTGGGTTTACAAAATCGTCTTGCCAGTAGACTCCACACTGAGTTGGGAATTAAACCATCCAGCAATTCATCCCCCGAAGAATTTCCTCAATTAGTAAGTCTTCATCTCAATTTAGAAGACCC
>JANMHD010000569.1:0-7555 GCA_031374985.1 Coleofasciculaceae cyanobacterium OTE_70_metabat_329
TACTGGGTTTGCAGACCAAAGAGAAATAGCGCAGATTAAGCCCAAACTAAATAAACTGAGAGTGAGCAATAGGGAAGATTTTTGTCTATTCATATTTATTGAGATATGGCAACCGCCAAAGCAGCTAGAATAATAACCCCACGAGCGGGGTTTCACCACCTAATTAGCTTGGCGATAGCTTTAGTTATGAAACTAATTTACATGATTCATTCACAGCCATTATCCTGAAATTAATTTAAGAGGACATTAAGTTGATCCAAGCTCGATCCTAGGCATCTTGCATGAATACAAAAAAATCGGGCTTCTAGTAGGTTATTTTTGCCCCTAGAATCCCGATTATTGGCTCTAATTTAAGTCTATGAAATCTAAGATTAATCAACCTAGGTTAAGGGCTTGCCATCATTACGACGAACAGCGATAATTGCTGGTTTAGGCGGATCGTTAGGCTTCATGCCGGGCCAGTTGGATCCGATCGGCACTTGCCGGGTCTGCATAAACTCCTGTCCATCGGTATCCCGCATCGCAAATTGACGGCTCTCCATTTGGTTGTTACGCCGGGTTCCCCCCATCTCGCCGGGATGTTGAGCTGCTAGGAACAATGTAGCTTCATCAGGAGCTAGATAAGGTCCAGTAAGTTCTGAATCCATCGGTCCGTAGGCAAAGAGGAAAGCCTGTCCAGCATTGGCTCCAGAGGTAGGAATGTACCACAGGGAGTTGTTGCCATATAAACCACGGAGAGTAGATTGAGAAATTGCTCTACCTTGACTATCTTTGCGACCAGCAGGAACAGCAGCATTATGGCGATCGGAAGACATATCGGTCACGATCCACACACTACCTTTGCTATCCACCATCAGGTTGTCAGGGTTCGCAAAGCCTAAGCCACCCTCGGCAGGTTCGCCACCGGTTGCCAACATACTCCACTTAAAGGTCATCGCTGCCGGATCATTGCCGTCTTCAAAGAGGCGCATCACCCAACCATATTCCCAAACTCCGCCATTAGGTCCTTTGAATATGCTCTTGTCAGCCCCGCCATCAGAGCCAGCAGAGCCAGAGGTGAAGGCAATTAACAATGAGCCATCGGGCATCATGTCGGTATCTTCAGGGCGGGCAGTAGTGGTTATTCCCGCAGCATTACCAGCAAAGTGAGCATCAATCAAAATTGCGCCCTGCTTCTCTGTAGCTGTGCCTTCGTATAAATCTCCTAGAGTGGAGAATTGTTGTTTGAAAGCGATCGCTTCGGCATCGGTTTTGATCCCAACTATACCGCCAGTAGGACGTTTGGGCAGGTTTACCAAATCACCAAAAACGGTACTAGGCATAATTGGATTAATGGGAGTCTCAGGAGATAAAGCCACCCAGCGACCAGTACCATCGGGATTAAATACAGCCCCGTAAAGCATTCCGGTTTCCATGAGGCGGGAGTTAGCCTTGTCTTTAGGGTTGGTCATCACATCGCGGCTGACAAATTTGTACATATGTCCACCCCGGCGATCGCATCCCGAATACACCGCTAATCTCTTACCCTGTTCTGCCTTGAAAGCCACAGCTTCATGACGGAACCGACCCAACCAAGTATGCTTTGTCCCATAGTCATTAGGGTTAGCTGGGTCAATTTCTACCATCCAGCCCTGTTTGTTGCCGGCTAAACCAAACACATTACCTAAACCCAAGATTTCATCGGGAGCAAACTTGAAGGTGACAGTACCGGGATCAAAAGATGTCCCATCGGCGTAGACTGGCTCTGGAACTTGACCTTGGAAATTTTCTTCGGCACTAAATGCAGTTCCCCAAGGGCTAGTCCCCCCAGCGCAGTTATTCATACTGCCAACCATCTTTTCTCCTAAACCATCCAGATAGCCCTTACCGCTAGTTTTGCGGAAAATGCTGACAGCAGGACCAGTTGCTTTGAGGTAGCGTCCATCTTCTAAACCTGTAATACCAGTTGTGCGGCGATCGTTCCGGCTATTTGTCCGCATCCATTTGCCATCGGTTCCCATCTTGAGAGATATCACGCCAAAACCTTGATCAATCAAAGCTTCTTTGGAGATTTCCCGAATCATTGCTTTGATAGGATCGCTTTCAGGTAAGGCAAAAGCATTAATTCCTTTGTCTCCAGCCGCCTTGACTGCTGCTTCTACTTGAGCAAGGGGCAGTTGTTTGCCGATTACTTGGGTAAAGGTTTGATTCCAAGCTAGGGCGCTCACATACTCAAAGTTTGCGACTAAATAGCCTTCATTATTGCCTGTAGGAATAAAAGTTAGAAAATCGTTGTTGTAGCCAATCCGGGAATCACCTAGAGGATCGCCCCAAGCTGTAATTACTTGGTAGCTATAGCCTTCGGGTAAAATCACATCATCTTTAACTTCAAAACGACCGTAGGCAGTTTTTTGTTGGGATACACTTATTCCGTCATTTTTCAGGGGCATTACACCAAGAATTGGTTTGAATCCTAGGGATTGGGCATTGGCTGGCTCTATAAAAGATAAGGGCAGGGTATCGTTATCCCAGTTACCGAGGGCGATCGTCCCAGCACTTGCACCGAGAAATAATAGGAATTGACGACGTTTAATCTGCATAATTTATAACTGACAAAGTTTAGTGTTCTTTTTTAGGTGTAGGAAAGGTGCAACTAGCAATAAACCCAAGATGATGGAGATATGAGGTTAGGCTATCTAGTCAAAGCTATAGGTGAGTATTGCTTGCAAAGAAGCCAAAAGAAACGGTCTAGCGAGTTGCACCCCAAAGATTGCTACTTTGAACAGATTATGAGCAAATCCTTAGGAATTCTTAAAGGTTAGATGAAGGTAAGGTTAACCTAGCTTATTGAGGTAAATATAGTAGCCGCCTAGGGAGATTCCACAACATAATCAAGTTCAGCATAATCAAGCTCAGCGACGGCCATGCCATAGCGATTAGAAATTAGACCTCAACATGGGGCATTCAACGTGCGAATATTTGGTTCTGTCGCCCGAAGAGAAGAACGAGAAAATAGTGATATTGATTTTTTAGTGGATATAGATATCGATCGCACCTTACTCGATCGCATTGGTTTAATTCAAGACTTAGAAAACCTTACTTAGAAAACCTTTTATGAGTCGGATAATATTTTGCCCTGAGATTAGGGGAAGATGTAGAGTAGTTAAGGAGCGAATTAAGGGGAAATTGTTATGGTGGTTAAGTCTGGGCCGGTCATAAAGCCAATCCTGAAGATTGCGGCGATCGGGGATATTCATGAGCAATGGGAAGCTGCTGATGCTTTAGCTTTACAACATTTAGGGGTAGATTTACTACTATTTGTGGGGGATTTTGGTAATGAAGCTGTAGAGGTGGTGAGGGCGATCGCCGGGATTCCTCTGCCCAAAGCTGTGATCTTAGGCAACCATGATGCTTGGTACACCGCCTCGGATTGGGGCAGGAAAAAAGCTCCCTACGACCAATCCCAAGAAGATCGAGTGCAGGAACAGCTAGATTTGTTGGGTGTGACTCATGTGGGCTATGGCAAGTTAGATTTCCCAGAATTTAACCTGTCGATCGTGGGTGGTCGTCCCTTTAGTTGGGGTGGCACAGAGTGGAAGAATCGGGATTTCTATGAAGACCGCTACGGGATCCAAAATTTTTCTCAGTCTACTGCCCAGATTATTAATGCAGTAAAAGATGCCGCCTGCGAACATCTAATTTTTCTGGGACATAATGGGCCTGTAGGGCTAGGAGAAGAGCCAGAATCTCCCTGTGGTAGGGATTGGCAACCCTTGGGGGGAGACTTTGGGGATCCAGATTTGGGTTTAGCGATCGCCACTGCTCAGAACTTGGGTAAATCTATTCCCCTAGTTACTTTTGGGCATATGCACCACCGTCTGCGTCATAACCAAAAAATTCAACGGCAGGCGATCGCCACCAATCCCCAAGGAACAATTTACCTCAATTGCGCTAGTGTCCCCCGGATTATCCAAACCGCCACCAACCGACTCCGCAATTTCTGTCTTGTCACCCTAGAAGCCTACCGAGTTACAGAAGTGGTTTTAGTTTGGCTAGAAGATAATTTTCAAGTGGTCTCGACTAATATTCTGTATCGTAGTTCTAGCAATGCTGAAGTCTAAATACACAAAAATTCCTAATCTCTCTAGGGGGTCACAGCCCGATTAATAAACTCTGACAAAAGGTTATTCTAGTGATTATTCTGGAAATAGTCATAGTTATAGCAACTGACAAGAAGATTAGGGTGTTGAAATCTCTGGAAACAAAGGGCTTAAGCCCTTGCCTATCTTAACCCCCTTGGCAAGCATTATATAACTGATCTCCTAGAAATAATTATGAACTCCTAGGATAAGGAGACCAGCAAGGTAGTATGAAGTGTGGCAAATTTTCTCTTTAAACTTTTCTCGACCTAAGATGCGTCTATTTAAAACTTTAGCCGGACTCCGGTGTTATTTGGAAACTGCCCGATCGGGGCGGGAAGTTGGGTTTGTACCGACGATGGGAGCCTTGCACCCCGGACATTGTAGCCTCATCCGCCGGGCCCGGAGGCAGAATGATTTGGTGGTGGTGAGTATTTTTGTCAATCCCCTCCAATTTGCGCCGACCGAAGATTTAAATTCCTATCCCCAAACCCTAGAGGCAGATCAACTTCTTTGTGAACAATTAGGAGTAGATGTGCTATTTGTTCCTAGTGTGGAGGCCATGGAGACAACTCAAGCTTCCTTAACTCAAGTAACTCCTCCCCCAGAAGCGCTCCAAGTTCTGTGTGCTAACCGGAGACCGGGGCATTTTCAGGGCGTAAGTACGATCGTGAGTAAATTCCTGCATCTGATTCAGCCCGATCGCCTTTACCTAGGGCAGAAGGATGCTCAACAATTAGCAATTCTCCAACGGATGGTCAAGGATCTTAATTTGCCCGTAGAAGTAGTTCCCTGCCCTACGGTACGGGAAGGATCAGGACTTGCCTACAGTTCCCGCAATCAATACCTAACCCCGGAGCAAAAAGTAGAAGCAGCCGGATTATCTCAAGCTCTGCAAAAGGCTGGGCAACTATTCCACCGGGGAGAACGGGGGACAGCTTCCTTAATTGCAACTGTCCAACAGGAACTAGATGCTATCCCCGCCTTGGCTGTGGAGTACGTGGAATTAGTTCATCCCATGACCCTGATTCCCCTAGAAACCATCGCCAAGGAAGGATTGTTGGCAGTGGCAGCCAAGCTAGGGAAGACTCGGTTAATTGATAATGTGGTATTACATTCCCGGTTGCCAATTATTGCGATCGATGGCCCGGCCGGAGCGGGGAAGTCTACGGTGACAAAACAGGTAGCGGCGGGTTTAGGTTTGTTGTACTTGGATACCGGGGCGATGTACCGGGCTGTAACATGGTTGGTGCTCCAGTCGGGGATTGCTATTCATGATGAGGCAGCGATCGCAGAATTAGTCAGTCAATCGCAATTGGAATTGATTACTACTAATGGGCAGTTGGGGGTAAAAATTAATGGGGTGGATGTGACTCAGGCGATCAGAAGTTCCACAGTTACGGCGCAAGTCTCGGCGATCGCAGCCCAAAAATTTGTCCGGCAGCAGTTAGTCCAGCAGCAACGCCTGCTCGGAGAGTCTGGGGGTTTGGTAGCAGAAGGGCGGGATATTGCAACCCATGTATTTCCAGATGCGGAGTTGAAAATTTTCTTAACTGCTTCTATCACCGAACGGGCACGCCGCCGCCATCAAGATATGCAGTCTCAAGGGGAAACAGGGATTACCCTGACTATCCTAGAGCAGGAAATTGCCCAACGGGATGCTAAGGATCAGAGCCGGGAGGTGGCACCTTTAACTAAGGCGGAGGGTGCGATCGAAATCAACACTGATGATCTAAGTATTCCAGCAGTAGTAGAAGAAATTATGCGTCTCTACAAAAACCATCAGCACAATTAAAATTAGATTAAAGTATGGTATTAAAGAAGCAAGGATTTCCCAAAAATCATTACTTTTTTAGGACTACCGATTAAAGATGGAGGAAAGGTCTGATGGCTGAGAATAGGGTAAAGATTGATATTTCATTTCGATCGCTATTGGAAGCAGTTTCTTTACTAGAAACCTCTGAAAAAAAGGAACTTTGGCAACTTTTAGAAGCTGAATTATTCCCAGAAGAAGAATATTCTCTGGAGGATATTGCAGATATTCAAGCCGCACGGGCTGATTATGAGGTTGGGGATTATATGACTTTCGATCAATACAGGTTGCAACGATCAAGCAAATCTCCATGACTTACCTACTGCAAGACTCTAGGATAATTACTCCAGCTACAATACAAAAAACTAACCCTACTAAAGGAATAATCAGCATAGAGCCAACATTCCAGATAGCTGTAGCTGTGGGAAGATGAGCGACAGAAGCAAATATATAGCTAATGACAAATCCGGCGACAAAGAGAAATAGGAATTTAATCAGGGTGAAACCCAAGGAGACGATCGCACTATATTCATTATTAAAATTGGAATTGCTAACTGGAGGTCTGGAACGAGAAATCTTTCTTCCGGTTGGTCTCCGTCTTTTCTGGCGATGCTTTTGGGGTTCTGAAGACTGGGGCTTTTTCGGAGAAGTTTGGGAGGTTTGGGGCTGGTCTGGGGTTTCTTTGGTGTCTTGGCGGTAGCGATAGGTTTGGTCGATCGCCTCTTCTGGAGTGGAGCGATCGTGAGGAGTAAATAGATCAGAAGTGAACATCATAAGATTAAACTCCCTAATTGGTTAAGTAAACCCGGTATAACTACATATTCAGTAACTGAAGGGATATTTATGCAGTCTTTTATCCCTGGAGGGGCAGACCCCTGATTGGCTCACTCACATCACTTAAATATCAATGTTATTTGTAGTGAGGATGAATTGTCAAGGATCTGCCAAGGAAATAAATAGCGATCGCATGTAGGTTAATATTTAGGGCTAATAGTTTTCATCGGGGCAAGGCACACAGCGATTGTCATAACAACATTTACCATTGCTGGCGATCGTATTTTCTGGTGCAGATGATGCAGAAGAACTCAGGGAATTAATACTAACAATAACAGTCGCAGCTAAAAGAGCCGCCAATCCAAATGCAAGATTGCAACGCATAGTTTTTACCTCTTGAAATTAATGGGAATTACTGAAAAATTGAAGCGAGAAAAGACTTACTAGTAATTTAATTCTCTTGATATTTTTATCGAAACTAGTAACAGAATTTATGCCAATTTAGTTCTTCTGAGAAATGGATTTAACCCAAATAGTAATATTCTCTAATCGTTCTACAAAAACAATTTCTCCGGGTTCCAGAATACTATTATCGCCACAGCGAGCTGTCCAATAAATTCCATTAGAATAAACACAGCCTTTGCGATCGGGATAAATAGTTTCTTCTACAACTCCTTCTTTATTGTCGTAGGGAAAACTTGTATTTATGGTATTTTCCTTTGGAGGTGAGAATAATCTTAAGCTAAACATAAATGGTTCCTTCCTGTGATTTATATTGTCTATTCGGATTATTTTTGGACTTTATGCAGAAAGGCGATCTTTTAAGGAATTGGGGAATACGATCGCCCAA
>JANMHD010000586.1:0-2901 GCA_031374985.1 Coleofasciculaceae cyanobacterium OTE_70_metabat_329
AAGCCCAAACTAAATAAACTGAGAGTGAGAAATAATTTTTTTTTTGCTCTAGACATAATTGATGAAGCTAATTTATGAAATTTTATTGATGGAATTAAACGAACTTAATCACCCGTATTTAATTATCTTGGAACAAATTTAAGAAAACGTTAAATTACTCAACAAATCTGCTTCTGGAGGATTCCTCATAGTAAATTCTCATACTGGCAAAGCGAGATTGTTAACTGCTCTATAAACTTTTATTAACTAGTTCATAACTTTAATCTTGTAAATTTTTAGGAGGTTTTATTCATGTAATTTTCCTACCCAAATTTGTTATGCCGAAAAACTACGCTCCTAAGAGAAGATACGTGGATCCCGATGAGGTCAGCCACAACACTAGTAATAATGATTCCTTTGAACAGGTTCTAAATCGTGCACGCATGGGTCGCCGGGGTTTCCTCAAAGGCAGTTCCTCCCTTGCTGCTGCCTCCATGTTGGGGACAGGGTTAGCGTTTCTGATTGATACTGTCAAGCATGACGGTCAAGTTGCCGCTGCTGCTACGGATCTCCGCCTCAGTTTTGCGCCCGTTGCTAAGAGCATTGCCGATAGCCTTACAGTTCCGGCTGGCTACACTGCCAAAGTTTTACTCGCCACAGGCGATCCCATCAAGAGCAATGTTACGCCCTTCAAAAATGACGGCACGGACAATGACCTTGAAGTCCGGGCTGGGGATCATCATGATGCCATGCACTACTTCGGCATGAACCAAGCGGGCAATGGCTGGGATGCTAACGGTGTTGATCGAGCCTTGCTCTGCATTAACCATGAAGTTTCTGAAGACTTAGGTTTTATCCATACCAACGGACCAGATAACTCTGGGCAAGATAACACTAACCCCCGTCCTTCCATGGAAATCGACAAAGAAGTTGCCGCCCACGGGGTGACGATCATCGAAATTACTAAGCAGGGTTCTACCTACCAACTCAACAAGGGTTCCCGCTACAACCGCCGGATTACAGCAGCTACTGAGTTTGCAATCTCTGGTCCCGGTAAAGGCAGCCCTATGATGGCAACCGCTTTTTCTCCCACGGGCGACAAGACCAGAGGAACCATTAATAACTGTGGACATGGTTACACTCCTTGGGGAACCTACCTATCTGGGGAAGAAAACTGGGCTGGCTATTTCCACCGCCGGGAAGCAGACACTGCTAGAACTGCCAAGGAAGTAACTTCCTTTAAGCGCTACGGCATCGGCAATGCCACCTCTGGTCGCTACAACTGGTCTTTATCTTACAAAACCGACACTGACCTCTACCGTCGCTGGAGTGCTAATAAGGTTGGCAATACTGCAACGGAAGATTTTCGGAATGAACCTAACGCCTTTGGTTGGGTAGTAGAAATTGATCCTTTTAATCCAAATGCTACTCCTAAGAAACGGACAGCGATCGGCCGCTTTGCCCACGAAGGTTGCTGGCCTGCCAAAATTGTTGCTGGTCAACCCCTAGTTTTCTACACTGGTGACGACGCTCGCAACGAATATACCTACAAGTTTGTGTCTACAGCAGTTTGGGATCCCAGAGATGCTACCGGTGGTTTAGCCGCCGGGGATAAATATCTAGATGCAGGGACTTTGTACGCAGCTAAGTTCAACGATGATGGCAGTGGAGAATGGTTGCCCCTGACCATGAGCAATCCCAAAATCGCTAACTACGCTGGTTATACTTTTGCTGACCAAGCTGATGTAATGATCAATGCTCGGATTGCTGCGGATGCTGCTGGCGCAACCAAGATGGATCGTCCAGAATGGGGCGGTGTTAACCCTGTCAATGGCGAGGTTTACCAAACCTTGACCAACAACGTTTCCAGTAGCGTTGGTCGGGGTGTGAGAACTCCCCTTGATGCTGCTAATCCCCGTTACTACGCTGATACCAAAGGATCAACGGTTAGCCGAGGCAATGTGAATGGTCATATCATTCGCTGGCAAGAAACAGGCAAGAACCCAGCAGCAGCTACCTTTGCTTGGGATATTTACCTCTTTGGAGCTAGAGCAAATGCGGGGGCTGATGTGAACCTGTCGGGGCTGACGGCGGAGAATGATTTCTCTAGTCCTGATGGTCTCTGGTTTAGTGAGGCGACTCCCGGACTACTGTGGGTACAAACCGATGATGGTTTCATTACCGATGCGACCAACTGTATGATGCTGGCAGCAATCCCCGGAGCGGTTGGTGATGGCGGAACCAAGATGGTGACAAACAAATCTGTACCCCTGAATAATGGGACTGATCAAACTGTGATGACTCGCATGGGAAAAGAAGTAAGCCCTACAGTGCTGCGGCGCTTCTTGGTCGGCCCTCGTGATTGCGAGGTTACCGGAATTGCCGAATCTCCTGATGGCAAGGTGATTTTCGTGAATATCCAGCACCCCGGTGAAAATAGCCCATCGGCTACAGATCCTAGCAAATTTACCAGTCACTGGCCTGATGGTGGCAATGCTCGCCCTCGATCGGCCACGGTGGTAATCACCCGCAATGATGGGGGTAAAATCGCTATCTAAGACCTATTAATCCGGCGTTTATTTAAGAGAGCTTGACTTCTGTTAGGCTCTTTTTTTGATGGAGTTACCTAAATCTTGATTTCTTAGCTCTAGTAGGAGGAAGATTTTGAGGACAGCTTTTTGGAGTAGAATTCTATTGCTTGAGCTATAAAAGAGAAGAGCAGGGTATCGTTATCCTAGGTGCCAAGGGCGATCGTCCCAGCACTTGCACCGAGAAATAATAGGAATTGACGACGTTTAATCTGCATAATTTATAACTAACAAAGTTTAGTGTTCTTTTCTAGATGTAGGAAAGGTGCAACTAGCAATAAACCCAAGATGATGGAGATATGAGGTTAGGCTATCTAGTCAAAGCTATAGGTGA
>JANMHD010000620.1:0-1541 GCA_031374985.1 Coleofasciculaceae cyanobacterium OTE_70_metabat_329
GTGATCGGACCGCCACCAGTTGGAGTGATTGTAGCGTTAGTTACACCACTGGGGAGGTTAAAGGCAATCCCCCGTAGATCACCAGTCCCACCAGTTGGTCCGTTTATTACGGTAGCTATAACTTTGATTGTTCCAGCAGGCTGTCCGTCATCAGAGAGGGTAATTTTAACTGTTGGATAATTTTGAGTATTACTATTAGTTACATCGCTTAGGTTGGCAGTTACAGTAGCAGCCTTAACCATTTGTGCGGAGAAAGGTAAAGCGATCGCAGCAATACAAACGGCCTTTAATAATATATTTTTCATTTGTTTAAACCCCTATTGGTTGACTTGACTAACTTGATATCTTGCCCGTGAAAACTTCGCTTGACTTGTTCTTAACTTATGTTTAAAACATAGCAGCTATTGCAAGACAATAAAACCACTTAAAAGCATTCTTTACAGACAAAATATATTTCTTTGAGTTTGTAATTATTTTGTAAACTGAGTTTTAAAGATTAAGCCTTTCCTTAGGAAAACTTGATAAGAATTGCCCTTTGAGTAGAAAAACCTAAGAATATCCATAGTATCAAGAGCAATAAATATACTTAATAGCAGAGAAATCCCCAAAAATAACCTAATATTTTCTAAAGTTCTATAAAAAAGGATTAATCTAGTACAACAAAAGATGACAGATCAAAAACACGACCCAACACTGAACAAATACTTTAGGTCTGCAATCAAAGCTGCCATGAGGTGAGGAGCATCCACTTGAGTCGCAATGAAGGCATTCGGGTTAGTTTTCGGGTAGTGGCGTTGATCGCATAAGGTCTTCCCTTGAGTAAATTTACCCTCAGTTTCTATCTCGACTCTTGCCCTCTGGAGCCATAGAGTTTCTGGATAAAATAGATAAGCGATCGCCGAAGCATCGTGCATCAAACAGCCTTCTACTCCCCCGGTTTCCCGATGTTCTTGGTTAGTTTTAAACATAAAATGTCCCAACTGATCGAGAAATATTGCCAACTTAGTTTGGTTACTAGCTTTCGTGATACTCCCTAACATGGCTGGAGTCAAAAGTAAGTGACTAGTTATGTCTAGAGGTAAGACTACAATGCGATCGCTACTAGCAAAAACCTGAGCCGCAGCATGGGCATCAAAAGCAATATTAAATTCTGCCTCTGGGGTGACATTCCCCGGACAATCAAAGGCTCCCCCCATGATGACGATCGACTTAGCCTGTTTAAGAATTCCCGGACTTTTAGTTTCTGCCGCCGCTAGGTTAGTTAAGGGGCCGATCGCCACTAGGTCAATTTCTCCGGGAGCTTGCGATAACTTTTCAATAATTACCTCATCAGCATACCGAGCTTGGCTAAGTTCCATCTCCACATCCGGCAGGGTCTGAGAAAGATTTCCCATGCCATCCTGCCCATGAATATGTGCCGCATCCCTAATTTCTCCTCGTACTCTAGGCGCAGCCCTTCCCACCTCAATACCTTTAACTCCCAATAAATTTAATATTTTATGGGCAGCTTGAAAAGTAGATAGTTCAGGTACATTCCCCCC
>JANMHD010000027.1:0-4283 GCA_031374985.1 Coleofasciculaceae cyanobacterium OTE_70_metabat_329
CCGTAGCTTTAATGCCCCCATTATGTGTAATTGGCCTAGGTTTATCTCATGGCAATTGGTTGCTTAGTTGGGGAGCTTTATTACTGTATCTAACTAACTTATTAGGGATTGCATTTTCTTGTATGGTGACATTCTCAATTATAGGCTATGCTCAATTTAACCAAGCACGCCGGGCATTAATAGTAGCAGGTATTTTGACAAGTTTTTTGCTAATTCCTTTAGGTTTCAGCTTTGTAGATTTAGTGAGGCAAAATCGTCTAGAAACTAGTCTTAGACAGGCTTTATTAAGGCGAACAATTACTTTCCAAAGGGTAGAGCTAATCAAAGCCGAAACAAATTGGTTGGCAAATCCGCCAGAAGTTAGATTAACAGTTCGTAGTCAGGAAACTATTACTCCAAAGCAGGTACAGCTTCTAGAAGAGTTTGTAGAGAGATCTATGGGGCAACCTTTCCTGTTGATTTTTGAAGTTAGTCAAGTTCAGGAAATAAGACGAAATAGTATTACTGCACCGAACTAGATTCCATAAATTTATAATATTTATTGTCTATGAAAATCATAATTATTGGTAGTGGAAATTGGGGAAAGACTCTAGGATATTTATTAGGAATAAATGGCCATGAGATTATTTTTTACTCGACTAGAAATGACCAATTATCAAATTCAGCTATTAATAAAATCATTGTGGCTGATCTAATTATTTCTGCGGTATCTATGGCGGGAGTTAGAACAACAGTTGAACAGCTAACTACTCTAAATTTATCCAAAAATTCTATATTAGTTACAGCTACTAAAGGTCTAGATGCTGCTACTACCAATACCGCTTCTCAGATTTGGCAAGAAGCATTACCCGCTATTCCTTTAGTAGTTCTTTCTGGCCCAAATTTATCAGCAGAAATCAACCAAGGATTACCCGCTGCTAGTGTGGTAGCTAGTCATAATCTAGAGGCTGCAAAAGTTGTTCAACAGGCATTTTCTTCGCCAAAGTTTCGAGTTTATACCAATAGTGATCCCTTAGGGGTGGAACTAGGAGGAACGTTAAAGAATGTGATGGCGATCGCTTCAGGAGCTTGTGATGGTTTACAGTTAGGGACAAATGCTAAAGCTGCTTTGTTAACTAGAGGTTTGGCAGAAATGATTCGCATAGGTATTGATTGGGGAGCGCAGGCAGAAACCTTCTATGGACTATCAGGATTAGGGGATTTACTTGCCACCTGTAATAGTCCTCTCAGTCGCAATTATCAAGTAGGTTACGGTTTAGCTCAGGGGAAAAGTTTATCAGAAGTTTTACAAGAAATTGGCAGTACTGCGGAGGGTGTTAATACCACTTCAGTGCTAGTTCAAAGAGGAGAAAACAAAGGTATTTATTTACCCATCTCCTATCAAGTCCAGAAATTATTAAATAATGAAATCACTCCCCAAGCAGCAGTGGCAGCCTTAATGCTCCGAGATACTAAGCCAGAGTAGTTACAGCGATCGCAAACTCAGAAGGCAGGGTCATAGTTGTGTAGGATTGCTCTTTGGCAGTAGTTATTCTGTAGAATTGAAGTAACTAAAAACCGTCCTAAAACAAAGCAGGGTAAATGAATATCAGGACATTTTGACATTCTTAAAGCTAACAAACCTATTAAACTAGTAAGGCCTAAAACCCTAGCCTACGCTGCCAGAGAGTTGTTTTATAGATTAGTTGAGATAATTTAGAGAAAGTTAGCGGACTGATTTTTTTTAGGCAGCTTTTCAAGTCATTCTAAAAATCTGCTAGAGTAAGGTATTATTAACTACAAATCTTCTAGTAGTACAGCGATCGACTACTAAACCCAAAATAATTCGGTGAGGTTCCTACAGTGCTTTCTCAGAGTATATCTCCAGCCACCATCATCCCCAAACCCACCCGGCGCAGCGGGGCTTATGCCTTAATTGACAGTCTCACACTTCATGGCGTAGAACATATATTTGGCTACCCCGGCGGGGCAATCCTGCCCATTTATGATGAACTATACCTCTGGGAAGCAGCGGGAAAAATCCAACATATTCTAGTCCGCCATGAACAAGCAGCTGCCCATGCCGCCGATGCCTACGCCCGTGCTACTGGCAAAGTTGGAGTCTGTTTTGGTACTTCTGGCCCTGGAGCTACTAACCTAGTTACCGGCATTGCCACAGCCCACATGGATTCCATTCCAATGGTAGTGATTACTGGCCAAGTCGGGCGAGCTTTTATTGGTTCCGATGCGTTTCAAGAAACCGACATTTTTGGGATCACCCTGCCTATTGTCAAGCATTCCTACGTAGTCCGGGATCCCCGTGACATGGGTCGTATTCTAGCTGAGGCTTTCCACATTGCTAGTAGTGGTCGCCCCGGCCCCGTATTGGTTGACATCCCTAAAGATGTGGGCCTAGAAGAATTTGAATACACACCAGTCCTCCCCGGTGATGTAAAACTAGCTGGGTATCGCCCCACAGTCAAAGGTCATGCCCGAAATATTAACCAAGCCTTGAACTTGATTAGATCTGCTCGGCAACCCTTGCTTTATGTAGGTGGGGGAGCGATCGCTGCCAATTCTCATGCTGAAGTCCTTCAATTAGCAGAAATTTTTCATCTCCCTGTTACTACTACCCTGATGGGGAAGGGTTGCTTTGATGAACATCATCCCCTCTCGGTAGGTATGCTAGGAATGCACGGCACAGCCTATGCTAACTTTGCTGTAAGTGAGTGTGATCTATTGATTGCAGTGGGGGCAAGATTTGACGATCGAGTTACTGGCAAGTTGGATCAATTTGCTAGCCGTGCCCAAGTAATTCATATTGACATTGATCCTGCCGAAGTAGGCAAGAATCGTGCCCCAGAAGTGCCGATCGTGGGAGATGTCCGTCAGGTATTGCTAGACCTGCTCCGCCGTTATGAAGAACTAGATATCCCCGCAGAACCAAACCAAACTAAGCAATGGTTAGCGAAAATTAACGAATGGCGGCAAGATTATCCCTTGGTAGTTCCTCACTATCCCCATGTCCTCTCCCCTCAAGAAGTAATTGTGGAGGTGGCGACCCAAGCTCCCCATGCCTACTACACTACTGATGTGGGGCAACACCAAATGTGGGCTGCTCAATTCCTCAAAAATGGCCCCCGGCAGTGGATATCTAGTGCGGGGTTAGGAACTATGGGTTTTGGTCTCCCCGCCGCTATGGGAGTGAAGGTAGCATTTCCCCAAGAGCAGGTAATTTGTATTGCTGGGGACGCCAGTATCCAGATGAATATCCAAGAGCTAGGAACCCTTGCTCAGTATGGGATTAATGCCAAGGTAGTTATTGTTAATAATCGTTGGCAGGGCATGGTACGTCAATGGCAAGAGGCTTTTTATGAAGAGCGCTATTCTTCTTCCAATATGGAGCGGGGAATGCCAGATTTTGTGAAATTAGCTGAGGCCTATGGGGTTAAAGGGATGCAGGTAAGTAAGCGAGAAGATTTAGCAGCGGCGATCGCCACTATGCTGACTACCGATAGTCCTTTTATCTTGGATGTGATCGTCTCTAGAGATGAAAACTGCTATCCTATGGTGGCTCCGGGCAAGAGCAATGCAGACATGATTGGTCTACAAGAACCTGTTAGTAGAATGTCTAAGACTATCATCACCTGTCCTAATTGCGGCACAGAAAATCCTCAAGATCATCGATTCTGTGGGGAGTGTGGCACTAAGTTCTCCTAAAAAGTTCTGTGGCTGGGAATTAAAAATCTAAATCTCAGCCCGAATAGTAAAGGTATAATCTCCCCCCGGCTCTAGTTGGTAATCACTCCTCTCTAGAAATCTGCCGAGGGGTTCTTGGATCAATGCCCTACCTAAGGAAGGTTCCACAATTAATACGCTACGGCGGAAGCACCATTGGAACTGCCACTGATAATCAGCAGCCCGGACTTCCCCCACAAGTCTGCCCTGCTGCCAAGATTGCTGGGTGACACTAATATAGGCGATCGTTTCCGGTAGGGAGTTAGCCATAATTCTTGGTCTAGAAAGTTAAATAATAACTACTTTACAATAACTAATTAAGGTAGAAAGACGATCGATTATGCCTTCTCTCCTAGTTTTTTGCATCTGGGGACTCCGGGCAGCCTTGAGTAAAGACATATCTAAAGCTAATAATTTCATCGATCGATGGATCTCGGTATTGAGCGATCGCCAACGAGAGGCAGTCTCCGGGGAAACCTCTGCCCCAAAATTTTCCTCCCCTAGAGGGAACATCTGCTGTTGATAAAAATTCTGCAATTCCAGGAAATGATTAGTCTCTACCGGAG
>JANMHD010000082.1:0-2792 GCA_031374985.1 Coleofasciculaceae cyanobacterium OTE_70_metabat_329
ATAGTTTCTTCTTCCACCAACATTTCCACTAGCTGATCCACTACTTCTCGGTGTTCCCGGATAATTTGCCGGGATTCAGCATGGCACTTACCGATTATCAACCTTACCTGCTCATCAATTTGGGCGGCAATTTCTTCCGAGTATTCATTCCGGCTGCCCATCCAGTCTCCCCCTAAAAATACCTCACTAGATTGAGATTCTAAGGATAAAGCCCCCAGAGTGGACATACCAAATCTAGTTACCATTTGTCGGGCTAAAGAAGTCACCTGTTGGATATCTTGACTAGCTCCACTGGTAACTTCTGAACTGCCAAATACTTCTTCTTCAGCGGCTCTCCCTCCCAAGCCGACAGTAATTCTGGCAAGGATTTGATTGCGGGTAATTAGTCCTTGCTCTTCGTTGGGGGTGAACCACGTTAAGCCCTTAGCTTGACCACGAGGAATCAGAGTGACTTTCTGGACAGGATCATGCTCCTTCAGCACAGTACCCACGATCGCATGACCAACCTCATGGTAGGCAATTAGCCGCTTATTTTTGCTATCTACCAAGGGTGTACCTTCCATCCCGGCAACTACTCGATCGACTGCATCGTTAACTTCTGCCATAGTCATGGCTTCCTTGCGGCGGCGGGCGGTGAGAATGGCTGCCTCATTGAGGAGGTTGGCTAAATCTGCTCCAGTAAAACCAGGAGTTCGGCGGGCAATAGTTTCTAGGGAAATATCAGGAGCAAGTTTTTTATTCCGGGCATGGACTTCGAGAATCCCCTGTCTGCCCTTGAGGTCTGGGTAATCTACCATCACTTGGCGATCGAATCTCCCCGGTCTGAGGAGGGCTGTATCTAAGACATCCGGGCGGTTAGTTGCCGCAATCACAATAATGCCTGTGTTACCCTCAAACCCGTCCATTTCCGTAAGTAATTGGTTTAAGGTCTGCTCCCGCTCATCATTACCGCCACCAATGCCTGTACCTCTTTGTCTGCCCACGGCATCAATTTCATCAATAAAAATTAGGCAGGGAGCATTCTCTTTGGCTTTCTTAAATAGATCCCGGACACGGGAAGCACCCACCCCCACAAACATTTCGACAAACTCTGAGCCAGAAATACTA
Organism: Coleofasciculaceae cyanobacterium OTE_70_metabat_329; assembly: GCA_031374985.1. Taxonomy (GTDB): domain Bacteria; phylum Cyanobacteriota; class Cyanobacteriia; order Cyanobacteriales; family JAAUUE01; genus JAAUUE01. The sequence continues at coordinate 1,108 of JANMHD010000082.1, forward strand.
AAAAATGGTACTCCCGCTTCCCCGGCGATCGCTTTAGCTAACAAAGTTTTTCCAGTTCCCGGTGGCCCAATCAACAATACACCTTTGGGAATCTTTGCTCCGATCGCCGTAAATTTCTCCGGTTGCTTTAGGAATGTTACTACTTCCCCTAATTCTTCCTTGGCTTCTTCAATCCCCGCCACATCACTAAATAAAATCCCAGTTTTGGCTTCCATCTGGAAGCGAGCGCGGGACTTACCAAAATTCATGGCGTTACCAGAGGCATTGCTCGATCGCCTTAGTAAAATCGCAATGGCAAACACAAATATCAAAACTAAAAATATATTCAAAATTAAGCCCAAGGCAGCAGCATTGCTAGGAGCTGGCTGGACATCAAATTCCACATTATTAGTCCGTAGTTTCTCAATTAGCTCTGGATTTTGATCTAACAGCACTAATTCTTGGGGAGTCTCATTAGCTTTAGAGCCTTTTAGATACACCCGTGCTACCTTATTAATCGGATCAACCTCAACTCGTCGCACCTGCCCTTGATCGATTTTTTGAAGTACTTTTCCGTAGGTCAAAGCATCCGGGGAATTAGCTTTGGGGGTTTGGGCTAAGACAGCTTGGCTAGGAGAACTAAGCATCACTCCCGGCAGCAGTAAAAAACTAGCCAACAATTGCCAAACCCGGCGAGATTTCTTAGGAACCGCCAAATTTGCTGACTGGTTTTGCTGTTGACCAAAATTAGTTGGCGAAGAGGGGAAATTACGCTTCATGGGTTTAGTTTTAGACTTTTTATAGATAGTTTCTTGATGTGGTTACTTTTAAGATTGCCCAAGCCTAGCCAGTTACAGTGCCAATTGAGTTACTTAAATTTTGGTGATTATTTTCATTATATAGCAATTCTTAGGGGCTTGTAGTTACTGTCCTAGGGACAATTTCCCTAAGCTCAAGGTTGAAAGTGGAGGTGTGGCAGAAGAGAGACTTGAGCAGGAGAATTTGACCGCTGTGATTACAAATATCCCCGTAGCCGGTAGATAAATATGCCGAGATATTCCTTGATGGCACGGGTGAGGTCTTGGAGACGATCGCTATCGGGTAATAAATTTAGGGCGATGGCTTCCCAGCTACTACTAGGTTCTTGCAAGTCCTGCTCTGTCACCAGAAAATCTGTAGGGGCGGGGATCACTTTCATGCCTAATTTTTGAAAAATGAGTAGCGATCGTTTCATGTGCATGGCGGAAGTAACCAACAGAATTTGACTAATTTTTTTCTCTGCTAAAATTTTCTGGATATTTACAGCATTTTCATAGGTATTCAAAGAAGTTTTATCTTCCAAAATGGCAGTTTTAGGCACACCAAAAAGTTCTAACAGGGTTGCCATATCCGTAGATTCTGCCTGATCACCGCCGCCCCGCCAATCTACCCTGCCGCCACTAGTTATAATTAGGGGTGCTTTTCGATCCCGGTACATTTTTGCGCCATAAATAACTCGATCGCCCGCTTCGTTAACTTCCACAAAAGGTCGGGGGGAACTAACAGAACAGACTCCTCCCCCAAGAATGACGATCGCTTGTGCGGTGGGTAATTCTATTGTCGGTAAGTTTTCCCATTCTAGGGATTTGATCACCAATTTTTCTATCCAACCATTACTTGCTAATAATAAAACTATCAGTGCTAAACCTGTCGGGATTGCTGCCCGC
>JANMHD010000093.1:0-4040 GCA_031374985.1 Coleofasciculaceae cyanobacterium OTE_70_metabat_329
GAGACTCATCACCCAATCTATAAAATGAAATAAATTAATTACCTCAGTTCGAGAATAATTCTGCTCGTAAAGCCGCCTCACTAGAGCTAGTTTCCATTTTTTTCGCTCTAGACGGTCACTCCTTGTTTCTTGAGCCTTTAGATGTGCCACTACCACTATAGCAAAAGGGTTTGAGCTAGTTTCTAATTCCGACCAGCGATCGCCATAATCCAGTAGCTTCACTACCTTGAAATTAAAATCAATCTTCGTCTCCCATAGTTGATAGCCAAACTCGTTTGGTCTCCAGTTTCTCCGTTCATCTCCCAATACAGCTAAACTCACCACTGGACATCGGTATTTATCAAAAATGCGGTAATGATAAACGAACATTCTTTCAGCAAAATCAGCCTCATCTTGGCTTTGAACTTCTATATGAATTAATACCCAAATTTCTGTATCGTTTTTGCGCCAAACTTTGACTAGTTTATCCGCCATCCGTCTGCCTAGTTCGGCATCACGTACCACTTGTTGACGTTAAACAAAGATGCTTCTCTACTACTTGAAAGTTGTATCCTCCCCCAAAAGTACTTGTGCGGCTGCCCTTGGGAGCAGTGATTAAACTTACCAGTTCCTCTATTTGCATAAAAGTAGGGCTACTGAGGTGATGATTTAATAAAAACTGTTTGAAAACTCTGCGTTGGAGAGCTAAAGGCGTTTGCTGTAGTAGAGAACATTGCAGACAACTTAAGGTATTAATTTCCCTCGATGCTTGCTGGAGGACTTGCTGGGCTAAGGTTTCTAGGTAGGCAACTTCAGCCCTTAAAACTTCGGCTGTTTGGGCTAGTGCCACTTCTACCTGTGGATTAAAATTGGTGGTCAGGAGAGGAAGCAGTTGATGACGGATGCGGCTCCGAGTATAGCTCAGGTCTTGGTTGTAAGGGTCTTCCCAAACAGGCAGATTGTATTGCTGACAGAAGGTTCCGGTTTCTTGGCGACTAATACCCAATAAAGGTCGAATGAGGTGAACACCAGAAGCTAGAGGACGCTGCCATGTCAGGGCTTGCAGTCCATCAGCACCGCTACCTCGAATTAGATTGTGGAGGAGAGTTTCTGCCCGATCGCTTTGGGTATGGCCGGTGACTACATAAGGATAATTATGGGTTTGGGCAATTTCTGTCAGGGCCGTATAGCGCCATACTCTAGCATTGGCTTCCGTGGGTCGCAGAGAAGAATTTGGGTCAGCTATCTGGAGATAAAACTGCACTCCGGCAGATTGGGCTACCTGGGCCACATGGTCGGCTAATCCCCCATCTAATTCCCAGCCATGATCGCAGTGAGCGATCGCTAGTTCCCAGTGCCATTTATCTTGAAGATCTACTAAGAGTTGCCCTAGACAGAGAGAATCTTGCCCCCCAGATACGGCTATTAATAACCGCTGTTGCGCTGGCAATAATTGTTTTTGGCGTAGCATCCGGTGTAAGCGATGATGGAGGCTACTAAATTGCTTCACTATTATTTTGCTACTATTGTTATTTCACTTGACTTTTGTTGATATCTTCCCAGACATCCTTAAACAGAGCATCATCTTGATCGGCAAACAAATTTTCTGTCAAACCTTCCGAAGTTCCCAGTCGGTCTAAATCATCTCCTAAAGCATCAGCCAGTTGTTTATCGATCGCATCCATCTCATCATCCCCAGCAAAGTCAAACTCAAGATTATCTAACCCATTTCTTGAGTCTAACTCTAGCCCAAAATCATCATCAAAAGCCTGAGAAACTTCTGCCGCCGCCTGTTCAATCTCTTGCTTATCCTGATCCGATATACTTAAAAACTCTAAATCGTCCCCATCAGCATCATTTCCCAATAATTCATCTAAGCCAAAGTCCGGCTCTGCTGTTCCAGCAGAGCTAGGTTCTGGAGTTTCTAGCCCAAATTCGTCTTCCAGACTGCCTGCTTCTTCACTTTCCAAGAAGCTCATAGATTCAGGGGAATCTGAACCAAAATCAGCATTTTCTAGCCCTGAAAAATCCGTATCTAGACTATCTAAGCCAAAATCACCACTTTCCATGCTAGTAAATTCATCGTCAGAGGAGGCTGCAAACTCAAAATCGCCCATACCTCCCATCACATCTTCAGAATTAGTAGTTTCTGAGGCAAATGCCTCATCTTCAAAGCCAGAGAAGTCAGTATCAGAGTTAGTCTCAAAATCTTCAGCCCCTAAGCTAGATAAATCTGCACTTCCCAAATTTTCTAACTCCGACTCGGCGGTTGATTCCAAGCCAAAATCAGGCTCATCATCTAGGCTAGTTAACTCCTGCTCAATAAAGGAAGTTTCTAAGCTAAAATCAGGGGTCTCTAAATTTGATTCCTCTTCCTCCATACTACCTAAGTTAAAATCATCTTCTGCCAAACCTGATAGGTCTGCCTCCGTTGTCCCTAGGTCAAATTCTGCATCTTCTAGACTAGTTGTTTCCTGATCTTCTAAGGAATTTTCTAAGGCAAAGTCGACATCTTCTAAACCAGATAGGTCTGTATCAGAGGTTTCTAAACTAAAATCTTCACTCTCTAACCCTAATAAATCGGTACTAGAAGATTCTAGGTTGAAATCATCATTTTCTAGAATATTTACTTCGGGCTGAGAAATAAGATTATCCCCCGCAAAATCAATATCTTCTAAACCAGATTCTTCTGAACTAGTAAAATCAGACTGAGGAGGGTCTAGGTCAAAATCCTCATTATCTAAACTTGCTAGTTCAAATTCAGGGGTGGGAGGAGCTAAGTCAAAATCTTCATCTGCTGTGCTAGTTGCTTCTGATCCTTCTTCTGATATTTCTGGAGATGAATCCTTATCGTATCCTAGGGCAATACCACCCACAACCGCCGTCCCTACAACTGCTGCACCCATCACGGCTGCTGCCATAGGCGATGTAGCATCAACAAAACCAGTCGGGGCTACGGGATGTTCTGATAGGGTCGAAGTAGCTTCTGAGGTAGTTGTTATTCCAGATACGCTGGGCTGGACTGAAACCTGCTGGCGATCGCTACCATCATCACCATTATCTGGAGAAAATTCTAGCCTAAGTCTTACTTTGCCTTTCTGCCAGCCACCAGATGTGAAACGTAGTACTTCACAGTCAACTCCCATGTCAGTAAACCAAGAGTTTTTACCCTCGTTCCAGCCTTCGGTATTATGCTCCAGTTGGCTACGGACTGCTTCAGAAAATTCTCCAACCCGAAAAGTAGTATGTCCAATGTAGATCAATGCAGATTCACTAATGGATAAAACTTCACCGTTATCTAGTGGCTCAAAATGATTGTTCACGCCCGTCTCCCAATATAGTATTCAGGTTTATTACTAACAAACTATCTATAAAAAATCTACCTACAAAAACCAACCATAGGAATGTAATCCTTTTCCTAGAAGGTTAACTCCAAGATAGCAAATCCAGACTACAACAAATCCTGTAGCAGCAAGAATTGCTGGTTTTTTTCCTTGCCAGCCACGAGTGATGCGGGCATGGAGATAGGCAGCAAAGATTAACCAGGTAATTAAAGCCCAAGTTTCTTTAGGATCCCAACTCCAGTAGGAACCCCAAGCTTCGTTTGCCCACACTGCTCCAGCAATAATCCCAATAGTGAGGAGGGGAAATCCTAGCCCAATAATTCGATAACTGATATTATCTAGGATTTCTGCCAAGCTGAGCCGTTGGGGAGTTAGGGTATTGGTTGTAGTTATTAGCAGTGGGGAAGTAAGGTTAAGAAGAGTAGCAGTGTTATTAGGAAAGCTACTGGTTAGGGTTAAGGGGCTTAAATTCAGATCAGAAACTCCAGATGTATTGGTTTGAGCCGTGTTGAGGGATATTCCTTTACTTCGCTCTCCGCCACTGCCCCAAGAACTTCCTTGGAGAGGTACATCCTGCCCCCACGTGATGACCAAGTAGGCGATCGCCATCAAAGCCCCTACTAACAAGGCCGAGTAGCTAAGCATCATGACACTGACGTGCATCATCAACCAATTGGATTTCAGCGCCGGAACTAAGGGTTCACTAACTCGCATATC
>JANMHD010000151.1:0-10975 GCA_031374985.1 Coleofasciculaceae cyanobacterium OTE_70_metabat_329
ACCCCAGTAGCGATCGCACAAAATTTCCCAATAATTAGCTTGTCATTAATAAAGGGATAGAGATACAAAACATTTCTCTCAAAGTTTTCTGAATCTTCGGGATCATCGTAATAGGTATAGTCTCCAATCTCAATCTGGGGATTATGGACAGTATTTTTGATATAGCAAATTTGCGGAAAACCCGGCATGGGGTGCTTTTCTTGGGAGTCTGGACCGATCGCTTTAACCATAATATTTAACCATAATATTTAACTAGAATATTTAACTAGAATATTTAAGAATTGTTAAAATAAGCTAACTTGCTCTCATTTTTGTTAATCTAAAATGCTCTTAGGTTTGACAAATTATTTTTAATAAATTTTTTAATAAATTAAATAACTAAAGATACATTATAAGACTTACCTATAAATATCCTCAATATCCCCAATTTTAAATATCCCTAATTTATGAATTACTCTATCCCAGCTACTGCCCAAGAAGTAGTAGCTCTTCGACAGCACCCTATTAACGGGGAATTGGTAGTGGCAGCGATCGCTGGAGTGGTGACGATCGCCCGTTCCCAAGGTCAATCCCTAGAAGACCTAACCGCAGAATTACTGGCAGAAGATACTTGGCTGGATGCTGGTCAACGTCTCTGGCTTAGTACTGTAATAAATGATACATGGCAGTATTTATAAGCCTTAACCCCCTAGTATGAGTAAAGAAAAACCGATTTCTGGTACTAAGGGTAGGAGCGCAGGGATTTGCGCCTCAGATACTAAACCTTACGTTGAGCCAACCTTATGAAAGCAATAATGGTAGTGGGAACCACTTCCCATGCAGGAAAATCTTTGGTTACCACCGCAATTTGTCGCCTTTTGGCTCAGAGAGGCAAGCGAGTTACCCCCTTTAAAGGGCAGAATATGGCGCTTAATGCCTACGTCACTGCCACGGGGGGGGAAATTGGTCATGCTCAGGCGGTGCAGGCTTGGGCGGCAAAGACAGAGCCTAGGGTAGAAATGAATCCTGTTCTGCTTAAGCCCCAAGGAGATATGACTTCCCAGGTAATTATTAAGGGGCAAGTGGTTGGGAGAGTCGGGGCGGCAGATTATTATGAGCAGTATTTTGATCGGGGGTGGCAAGCGGTTACGGAATCCCTAGAAATTTTAGCAAAAGATTTTGATTGGGTGGTGTGTGAGGGAGCGGGTAGCCCAGCAGAGATTAATCTCAAACACCGAGATATGACTAATATGCGGGTGGCCAAGCATCTCCAAGCAGCAACTATTCTAGTGGTAGATATCGATCGAGGGGGAGCTTTTGCCCACGTGGTGGGGACTTTAGCCCTATTGGAACCAGAGGAGAGGGCTTTAATTAAAGGAATAGTGATTAATAAATTCCGGGGGCAGCGATCGCTTCTAGATTCCGGGATTACTTGGTTAGAAGAATATACAGGGATTCCCGTGTTGGCGGTGATTCCGTGGATGGAACAGGTTTTTCCGGCGGAAGATTCCTTGGATCTATTAGAAAGGCGATCGGGCAAAAAGCCGGGCAGTGAGCTTCTAATTTCTGTCCTGCGATTGCCCCGAATTGCTAATTTTACGGATTTTGATCCCTTAGAGGCAGAACCTAGTGTCCATCTGCAATACCTCTCTCCTGGTGAATCCCTTGGTTATTCTGATGCTTTGATCATTCCCGGCTCCAAAACTACCATCAGCGATCTACTAATCCTAGAGGAATCTGGCGCAGCCACAGCCATCAAAAACTATGTAGCCGGCGGGGGGATAGTTATGGGCATCTGTGGAGGATTACAAATGCTGGGTCAGACGATCGCTGATCCCTACGGCCTAGAAGGCAAGGCTGGAACCTATCCCGGTCTGGAGTTATTGCCTCTGAGAACTCTAATCGATCGTCATAAAATCACCAAGCAGCGCACCTGTATTTCTCAATATCCCCAAGCAGGATTTTCCATCACGGGCTATGAGATTCATCAAGGCTCAACTAACCTTGATTTTAAGGGGCTATTATCTGGTTATCGTCCTCTGTTTAATGACCCTAATTTGGGCATCGTCCGGCAAGACCTGGGCATTTGGGGAACTTATCTCCACGGCATTTTTGATAATGGAGCTTGGCGAAGGATGTGGCTAAACCATCTCCGTAGTCGGCGGGGCCTTTCTTCTTTGCCCACCGGGATTCCTAACTACCAAGAACAGCGAGAGGTGATGCTAGATACCCTAGCGGAGCAGGTTTCAGCCCATCTAGATATCAATGTTCTGATGTAAGCTATTCATCCTCTGCAAGCTAGAATAAGGGGTTTAATCCTCTTACCTAATCTTACTTTAAGGGCGATCGCAAGAAACGATCGGCAATCTCTACCTAGTTGGCGATCGAGCAAATCAATTTAGAGTAAATATCTAGGGGATAATAAAGAAAGATAATTGTAGGTAGTGAAAACCACTACATTAAAATTTAGTAACGATTCAATAACGACTAGAAGTAAAAAACTATGGGAAATAAACTACGTTCATTAATTCAAAAACTAGGGAAGTCCCTATTACTCTTGGCTTTAGTGTTGACTCTAACCCTAAGCAATGGCGATCGTGCTGATGCTGCCTATAGCGGTGGTCGGATGGGAGGCGGCTCTTTTCGGATGCCCAGTCGTTCCTACTCCGCTCCCCGTTCCTATGCTCCTAGTCGGGGTGGCTATGGCGGTGGCTACGGTGGAGGTTATGGTGGAGGAATGGGATTTCCTTTTCTGCTACCTTTCTTCGGATTTGGAGGCGGTTTTGGCGGATTATTTTCTATCCTAATTTTTATTGCTGTAGCTAATTTTTTACTCCAAAGTTTCCGCCGGATTACTGGTGGTGAAGAAGGTGTCCTTGGCGATGGAGCTAGTGGTGAAGAATCACAAATTTCGGTAGCAAAGGTACAAGTAGGACTACTGGCATCTGCCCGAAATCTCCAAGCAGAACTAAACCAGTTGGCAACTACCTCTGACACAGCCACGGCCACAGGCAGAGCAGAAATGCTCCAAGAAACTACTCTTGCCCTACTACGCCATCCAGAATACTGGGCTTATGGGACAACTGATAGTCAAAAAACCAGTTTATTAGCCGCAGAAGCTAAGTTTAATCAACTAGCTCTGGGAGAAAGAAGTAAATTTAGTTCAGAAACTTTGTCTAATTTTAATTCTCAGCTTAGACAAGCTAACGCTCAAGCAGCTCTACCAGAAGCTGGGGGCGAATTGACAAACCTGATGGCTACTCCCGGCGAGTATATTGTGGTCACTCTAATTGTGGGAACCCAAGGCAAGCTAGAATTGCCCAAGGTTAATGGGGCTGAAGAACTAAAACAAGCTCTCCGCCAGATTGGAGCAGTGGGAAGCGATCGCCTTTTAGCGGTAGAAATTCTCTGGACTCCTCAAGCCACGGGTGACACCCTCACTAGTGATGATGTGATGGCAGCGTACCCAAACTTCAAAGTGCTGTAGGTTTCCTGCAAACTTGGAACCCTCTAAATCTCCCTTTATAGAGGGAAACTTTGAAAATGTCCGTTTCCCCATCCTCTAGATGGGGAGTAAAAATTTTAGCCTATTGACACCGATGAAAGCCTTGCGCCCCTGATAGTTTTAGACTATTTGAGGGGCTATTTTGTGAGAACAAAAACACTGCCTTCATTACCCCGACCGATGCGGAGATTTTCATCTAAGTAGGTGATATCTAGCCAGCCCCGTTGCTCTCGGTTGGTAATACTAAAATCTAAGGCTGTAAATTTTTGGTCAGCTTCGATCGCCCGAATAAACTCCTGAGGAGATTGATAATTAATTAGGCGTTGCAACCCAAGGATCGATCGTTCAAACTGTACAGATACTCGCTTTTCAGAAACTTCTGGCACTGGGGTAAATTTCGCCGCTACACTAACTATGCCTTCTAGGTAGGGCAAGCCCCTAATTTCGGCAATGTTATAAATTCTTGTTCCTGCTAAACGAATGGATTGATAAATCTCTCCCAATTGCAAAAGAGGAAAATTATCTAAATTCAGGAGAGCCTTGCTACTGGTATAAAGTAAGCGCCAGTCTCCCTCCAGCAGATGGGGAACCTCTAAGGGGCGGGGGTTGGGATTGAAGTCTTCTAACTGGGCTAGGGCTGAGAGAATTGCTATTTTGTCAGCTTCTGTTGCCTCTAAACCCCGGTTTTTGTTAGCGATCGCTTCTAGTAATTGAGTTTTTTTCAGCATCACTTGCTACACTGGTATTGCTACATTGGGGTAGCAGAATCCTTTAGTTTAATTATATGTTGCCATGAAAAATCCATCTTTGCGTGAAGAGTCCAGAGAACAACTGGCAGAAGTTATCCCTGTACGGGAAGAATATTCCATTCTTGAATGGTTAGAATCTAGCAATAGACTCTTGGCACGGGAAGGAAAAGATGACCTCCTCCTGAATGAAGAAGAAGAGATCACTGAGCTTATGGGAGCTGATGATAGTCTTTATGATGATGATGACGATGATGATGTGTTGGTCGATGACGAATAACCTAGAATGCTTTTCTCTAGATATGACTGGATGATCCCCTAAATCCCCCTACCTTTATGGGAAGGCAAAGCCTATAAAAAGGGGGACTTGAAGATAAAGAATACAGCTTCTTAGATTCAGAATCTGCCGTAATTTTCCGTAAAAAGGATGACTTGATTAATTCTCTCCTCATGAAAGGGCTTGATTAATTCTCCCCCCTTTTGTAGGCTTTGCCTTCCCGTTAGGGTAGGGGGGTAGGGGGGATCAAACCCAAAAGATTAAGACCTATCCAGATTTATATTTTTATTTGACAACTTAAAATTTGACAATTTAACAATGGTACTGACAAAAAATCCTTCATCTCTCACCACTCCTTCTTCATGGCGGGGGTTAATTGAAACCTACCGTGAATACTTGCCGGTGAGCGATAAAACTCCGGTAGTAACACTCCTAGAGGGAAATACGCCCTTAATTCCGGTACCAGCGATCGCTAATCGCATTGGCCGGGGAGTAAAAGTCTTGGTGAAATTTGATGGGCTGAATCCTACCGGGAGTTTCAAAGACCGGGGTATGACTATGGCTATCTCCAAGGCTAAGGAACAGGGAGCGCAGGCAGTGATTTGTGCTAGTACGGGGAATACTTCGGCCGCCGCCGCCGCCTATGCCACCAGAGCCGGGATGAAACCAGTAGTATTGATTCCTGATGGTTACATTGCCCTCGGAAAATTAGCTCAGGCCTTGCTCTACGGGGCAGAAATAGTAGCTATCAAGGGAAATTTTGATCAGGCTTTAGCCATTGTTCGGGAGATGGCGGAACATTATCCTGTTACTCTAGTCAATTCCGTGAACCCTTACCGTCTAGAAGGGCAGAAAACCGCCGCCTTTGAAATTGTCGAACAACTAGGAGATGTCCCCGACTGGTTATGTATTCCGGTGGGGAATGCCGGAAATATTACGGCCTACTGGATGGGTTTTTGTCAGTATCGCAGTGTGGGTAAGTGCGATCGCCTCCCTCGAATGATGGGTTTCCAAGCCGCTGGTGCTGCTCCTTTGGTATCTGGGCATCCGGTAGAATTTCCTGAAACGATCGCTACTGCCATTAGGATCGGTAATCCGGCGAGTTGGCAGCAAGCTGTGGCAGTCCAGAAAGCCAGTCAGGGAGAGTTTAAGGCGGTCACCGATGAGGAGATTATCAATGCTTACCGGATTTTAGCTGCCGAAGAAGGAATATTCTGTGAACCCGCCAGTGCTGCTTCTGTAGCTGGATTATTACAAGTTAAGGATCACGTCCCCGCTGGAGCTACCGTAGTTTGTGTCTTGACAGGGAATGGGTTAAAAGATCCGGATACGGCGATTAAAAATAGTGATAGTCGAATGCAAAAGGGCATTGAGCCGACGGTGCAGGCAGTAGCTAGTGCGATCGGGCTATAATTATTTCCCAAATCATTCATGAACAAGTATCCCCACGTTTTACAACACAGCGAAGAGGATTGTGGAGCTGCTTGTCTGGCCACTGTAGCTAAATTCTACGGCAAAACCTTTAGTCTTGCCCATACCCGTGAAGCCGTAGGCACAGGCAAATTAGGAACTTCCCTCTTGGGGCTAAAACGGGGAGCCGAATCCTTGGGTTTTAATGCCAGAGGGGTAAAAGCCAGTGCCGTTATGCTAGATCACCTGAAGGAAGTAACCCTGCCCGTGATTCTCCACTGGAAAGGCTTGCATTATGTAGTTCTGTATGGCCAGAAGGGCAAAAAATACATTATTGCTGATCCCGGTGTGGGGCTACGTTACCTGTCTAAGCAGGAACTAATTGCTGGTTGGGAAAATGGGGTAATGCTCCTGCTAGAGACTGATTCCCTAAAATTTTCTGCCCAAAGTGATGATAAAGTCGGGGATTTTACTCGTTATTTCCGACCCGTATGGCGCTATCGGGGCGTATTAACTGAAGCATTGATCATCAATATTGTCTTGGGGTTGCTATCTTTAACTTCCCCATTTCTGATCCAAATTCTCACCGATGATATTCTTGTCCGGGGTGATACTCGCTTGCTAAATAGTGTGGTGATTGCAGTAATAGTTATGAACCTAATTAGTAGCGCTTTAGGTTTTATTCAGTCTCATTTAATTGCCCATTTTGCCCAGAAATTAGAACTGGGTTTAGTGATGGAATTTGGGCGGCAGATTTTGAGATTGCCCTTAAGCTATTACGAATCTCGCCGCAGTGGAGAAATCATTAGCCGTTTGGGTGATATCGAGATGGTTAATCAGCTAGTTTCTCAGATTGTAATTAGCTTACCCAGCCAAACTTTTATTTCGATAATCTCCTTTGGGTTCATGATTTTCTATAGCTGGCAACTAACGATCGCTGCCCTTGTAGTTGCCCTAGTCATGACCTTATCTGTATTACCATTTTTACCAATTATCCAACAGAAAACGAGGGCTTTATTAGTCCTCTCGGCAGAAAATGAAGGAGTATTAGTAGAAACTTTCAAGGGAGCTTTGACCCTAAAAACTACTACCGCCGCCACTCAATTTTGGGAAGAATTGCAAACCCGCTTTGGCAAGTTAGCAAATATTAACTGGAAACTCACCCAAATTGGCATCATTAATGGTACTTTCTCTGGCTTATTATCTGGGGTGGGTAGTGTTGGTTTGCTCTACTTAGGCAGTAGTTTAATTATTGAGAAACAACTCTCGATCGGGCAACTACTGGCCTTCAATACCATGAATGGTAATTTCTTGGGTTTGATTGGCACACTTATTGGTTTTGTGGATGAATTTACTAGGGCAAAAACTGCGATCGAAAGATTAGAAGAAGTGATTGATACTCCGGCAGAAAACATGCAGGATATTAAAAAACAATTTGTGACTATTCCTGATAATGCAAATATTGTTTGTAGTCAAATTAATTTCTGCTATGCCGGACGAATAGAATTATTAAAAGATTTTTCTTTGACCTTACCCGGAGGCCAAGTTGTAGCAGTAATTGGTAAATCTGGTTGTGGAAAAAGTTCCCTTGCAAAAGTAATTTCTAGTTTGTATCCAGTCCAGTCAGGAAATATTCGGATTGGTATGTACAATTTGCAGGATTTATCCCTAGAATCCCTGCGGCAGCAAGTGGTTTTAGTCCCCCAAGATGCCCATTTCTGGAGTCGATCGATCCTTGAGAATTTCCGCCTAGGTAATCCCCATGTTAGTTTTGAGCAGATAGTTACCGCCTGTCAAATCGCTGATGCGGATGGTTTTATTAGCAAACTCCCGGATAAATATCAAACTGTATTAGGAGAATTTGGGGCAAATATTTCTGGAGGACAAAGGCAGAGATTAGCGATCGCCCGGGCCATAGTCAACGATCCGCCAATCCTGATTCTCGATGAATCTACGGGCAGTTTAGACCCAGTAAGTGAAGCAGAAATTTTAGATAAATTATTCCATCATCGTCAGGGCAAAACTACGATCGTCATCAGTCATCGCCCTAGGGTAATTAGTCGGGCAGATTGGATTGTCTTGTTAGACCAAGGAGAGGTGGTATTAACTGGAACTGTAGAAGAGTTGCGATCGCTCCCCGGTCAGCATTTAGATTTTCTTAATCCGTAAAACTTACAAATTTTTGAAGATTGTTACCTAGGATTTAGGGTTGCTATACGGCCGTAAATTTCTTTGTTTTCCGCTTGGGCTTGCCGTAAATCATAATGGGTTTGTAGGTTTAGCCAAAACTGAGCGCTATTAACAAAGTAGGAAGATAAATATAAAGCAGTATCTGCCGTGATGCTACGTTTATCTGATAAAATTTCGCTGATTCGAGTTTGAGATACACCTATATCTTTACTTAATTGATAGGCAGTGACATTCATTGGTTCTAGAAACTCTAGACGAAGAATTTCACCGGGATGAATATTGGGTAGGTCGTTATTGTCCATGAGGGTTTCTATGGCACTATATTATTAGTAATAATCTACAATTTCAACTTAATCTGTATTGTTTTCTTCTGTCCAAATAAAACAAATTCGCCACTGTATAATAAATTGCGATTCATCTAACCTCTACCAAAAATCAACTTAACTATGACTGCGATCGCCTACCTTCCCAAATTTAGAACTTACCCCAGCCCAAGTTTTTTATATTAATTGTTAAATAGATAATGTCTGCTAAAAGTTTTTACCTACTAGCTAAGATTAAGAGGATCTACGTTAATAGTGAGGCTAATTCCTTGGGGACAGAGGTGCCGTAGTTCCGAGATATCTGGTAATACTAAAAAATCTTGAAGGGGATATTTGAGGAGAATTTGCCAACGGAAGCGATCGGCTATCCGCAGAATAGTAGCTGGAGCCGGACCTAATAAATCAAAATTCCCCTCCGGTAAATCTTCTAAACAATCTGCCACCCGTTCTGCTGCTGTCTGCACCGTTGCCCCATCCAAACCACTAAAGCGGAGCAGTACCAACCTGCCGTAGGGAGGATAGCTTAAATCAACTCTTTCTCCTAAAGCTGTGGCCGCAAAAGCCCCATAATCCTGTTGTTGAACCGCTGCAATTACTGGATGTTGGGGAGAATAGGTTTGGATCAAAACTCGCCCCGGCTCTGTGCCTCGTCCGGCTCGTCCCGCCACTTGCAATAATGTCTGATAAGTACTCTCCGTGGCTCGATAGTCCGCCATGTGTAGTAAGCCGTCGGCAGCTATCACACCTACCAAGGTAACTTGCGCTAAATCTATACCTTTGGTGAGCATTTGCGTTCCGATGAGTAGGTCTGCTTCCCCCCGGGCAAAGCGCTCTAGAAGATGCCGATGGGCATCCTTAGTCCGAGTAGTATCACTATCAAAGCGCAGCAGACGCAGGGAAGGAAATAGTTCAGCCAATTCTTGAGTAACTCGTTGAGTCCCACTGCCAAAAAATTTGAAATAAGGAGAGCTACACTCTGGACATTGTTTCGGCTGGTGGCGATTATAGTTGCAGTAATGGCATTGGAGGAGTTGACTTGCCCCGGTTTTGGTGTGGTGGTAAGAAAGAGAAACATCACAGTGGGGACAGTCCATAACATAGCCACAACTGCGACAGGAAACAAAAGTGCTGTAGCCCCGGCGGGGAACGAACAGAATCCCTTGCTGCTGTTGAGCTTGCATCTGGGCGATCGCTTCCCTTAGTTGCCGACTAAAAATTGATTTATTTCCCTCCTGAAATTCCTGCCGCATATCAATAATCTCAATCTGGGGTGGGGGACAATTATTAATCCGCTCTGGGAGAGCTAGATAGGTGTAGGGAGTAGAATCTAGACTAGGAGATTTTCGAGAATCTGCACATTGCAACCAGGTTTCTAAGTCGGGAGTTGCAGAACCCAGAATTAAAGGGCAAGCGGCCAATTGCGATCGCCACTGAGCTACCCTCCGGGCATGGTAGCAGGGGGCAGGCTGGTCTTGCTTAAAACTGGTGTCATGCTCTTCATCTAAAATTATTATTCCTAGGTTGGGCAGGGGGGCAAAAACTGCCGATCGAGTGCCAATCACCACTTGGGGTTCACCGCTCATCATCTGCCGCCACGTATCGTAGCGCTCTCCGGCAGATAAGGCACTGTGGTAGACAAAGACGCTGCTGCCAAATCGATCGCAAAATCTATCCGTTAGTTGGGGAGTCAAACCAATTTCTGGGACTAGGACTAGGGCTGATTTTCCTTGAGCTAAAATGGGGGCAATCGCCTGCAAATACACCTCAGTTTTTCCAGAACCTGTCACCCCGTGGAGTAGCACTTGGGCAAATCCAGAAATATGGCGAATTCTTTCAAGGGCAGCGGCTTGATCTGGGTTGAGGACTTTGGGCTGGTCAGGATTCCTCACCCCCACCCCCCCAGTGCGTAATACCTCCCGTGGTTGAATCACAACTAAACCCTTAGCAGCTAAGGCTGTCACCACAGAACTGCCTACCATCGATATCTGCAATAGTTCCTTCAGCCCTAGTTCTCCCCCCTGACGACGCAGAATATCTAACACCTCTTTTTGCTTGACCGTCAGCTTTAGCTGATCATCTAGTCGATCGTATGCTGTAGCTTGGGTAGCTGTTAAGGTGACAGTTTTGGTTAATTTCGGGCGGGGGGGCTTAGGGGATTCTAGATAGCTTTCTACCCAGCCCAACTTCAGAAGTTCCCGCAAGCCCTTGGGGGCAAACTTCATCTGCTGTTGGAGATAAGTCCAACTATACTCTCCCTGTTTTTGTTCTCGGAGCAGACGCAGAATTTCCTTGGCACTAGGATTAAGAAACGCATCTCCTTGGGGGGGAATATCAGCTTTAAGTTTAATTCGGCGTTGGCTTTTGCTTAACAGTCCCGGAGGAAGAGCCGCATTAATCACCGCCACCAAAGACGTTCTGTAGTATTCCGCCACTTGGGATAGCAGTTGCCAGTAGTGATCAGGAAAATAATTATGACTAATTACCTCTTCTACCTGCTTGATTTTCTGGAGGTCTAAATTTTCTGGAAGAGAAGATAATAGCTGGA
>JANMHD010000161.1:0-3118 GCA_031374985.1 Coleofasciculaceae cyanobacterium OTE_70_metabat_329
GAATCCCACAAAGCAGCTATTCTCAAATATTTTGATACCAATCCTATTTCCGCCGTAGCTGAGATAAAAATCAAAGAAATTGGACGAAAAGATGGCATCAAGTTATATCTAGAAGATGGCAGTTGGGTTTTGCTCCGTCCTTCCGGCACTGAGCCTCTCATGCGAGTCTATCTAGAAACTAAATCCCCAGAAAAACAAGCTAAGATTGTTCAATTTATGGAGCAATTAATTCACCAAGTCAAACCCTAATTAACCTCAGTTTTCGTAGGTGGGCATTGCCTACCTATTTGGATTCTGCTTACCTCCTATTTGGGTTGAGGATAATTAATCGCTACACAAACAGTTGATCCCTTTTTCCTTTACCTGTACCGGATTCTTTATAAGGTGGGCATTGCCCACCCTACAATTATGTAAATTATGACTTCCTGAACTGACGTTAAAGTGCATTCACAAGGATTTTTAAGAAGAAAAATATGAGTAGTAAAATCGATCGAGAACAAGTAAAAAAAGTAGCTCATTTAGCTCGTTTAGAAATCACCTCCGAGGAAGAGGTACAGCTAGAGGGAAGTCTGAATACAATTCTGGAATATTTCGAGCAATTGAGTGAGCTAGATACTACTGATGTGGAGCCGACTACCAGAGCGATCGATATTAGTAATATTACCCGTGCCGATCAACTAACTCCCTCTGCCGATCGAGATGCCCTCTTAGGAGAAGCTCCTGATCAAGATGGGGATTTCTTTAAGGTTCCCCAAATTATGGGCGGCGATCCGGGCTAATAGTCACTAACTAGATCCCAACCCAAACCCCGACGGAGAATTTCCGGTTCTTGGCTGGTCAGGTCAACGATCGTCGAAACTTCATACTTAGGTTCAGAGCCATCATCGACAATAATATCTACCAACTTTTCTAGCTCGTCAAATAACTCTGCTTGGGCCCAATTAACATGGCAAGCTTCTACAGGGGGAAGTTCTTCATCCTCATAAACTAGCCCAGAAATTTCCTCTGAGCTATCTCTTAAAGTGTGGGCAGAGGTAGAGATAATTGGATTGCCTAAAGATTTGAGGAGTAGCTGACAGAGATTATGGTCAGGAACCCGGATGCCTGTAGTTTTCCTTTTGGGATTCATGACTAGTTTTGGGACTAATTTAGTACCGGGCAGAATGAAGGTAAAAGTTCCGGGGACTAGGTGTTTCATATACCGATAGGCATTATCACTTACTACAGCATACTCAGAAATATTTGATAAAGAAGAGCAGAGAAAAGTTAGGGGTTTATCATTGCTTCTTTGCTTGAGATGGCGGACACGGGCGATCGCTTCTTTGGAATTTAGATCACAACCAATAGCGTAGACTGTATCAGTAGGATAGAGCATAACTGCTCCTTGTCTGAGGGCATCTACGATCTGGTCAAGGCGGCGCTTCTGGGGATTCTCAGGATGTAAACTATAAACGGTAGCCATAATGATTTTTATTAGTTGAGTAAGAACTGCCACCCCTGCGGGGTGGCGTATCCAAACTATTATTTATTTGAATATTATTTATTTGTAAGTAAAAAAATGAAAAAAATTGCTTATCTAGAATGCCCAACAGGGATTGCTGGAGATATGTGCCTAGGAGCCTTAGTCCATGCGGGGGTTCCTTTGGATTACCTCAAATTACAATTGGCAAAACTAGGTATTAGCCATGAATATCATCTCCGGGCTGAACAAATTTATCATAATGGACAACTAGCGACAAAGGTTCATGTAGACCTATTGCTAGATGAAACTCTAGATCATGGCCATACTAAAAATATTTCTGTTAGCCAATCTACTGATCGCCCTGAAGATGTCTTGGGAAGTGGTTTCCACAATCGCCCCTCAGCCTCCCCATCAAAACCTGAACTGCATCTTTTAGATATTCATGACCACTCCCATGATCACGAACATAACCCTAGTCACCAAAATCAGCAGGATGATCATCTCCCCAGTTCCCATCATAACCATGAACATCATGGACAGCAATCTCGCCATCGCCATCTGCCAGAAATTACTCAGCTAATTATCCAAGCTGATCTCCCCCCTAAGGCTAGGGATTGGAGTTTAGCAGTATTTCAGAGCTTGGCAGCGGCGGAAGGTGCAGTGCATGGGGTACCTGCGGATCAAGTTCATTTCCATGAAGTAGGTGCTACTGATGCGATCGTTGATATCGTAGGTACTTGCTTAGGCCTAGATTGGCTAGGAATTGAGGAGCTTTATTGCTCAGCACTGCCCACGGGGGGCGGGACAGTTTGGGCAGATCATGGACGTTTACCAGTACCTGTGCCGGCGGTATTACAACTTTGGCAATCTCGCCGCTGCCCCATCTACAGCAATGGGATTGAGAAGGAATTAGTTACTCCCACAGGTGCAGCCCTAGCCGTAACTCTAGCCCAAGATTTTGGCGCACCTCCAGCTATGAAACTGCATAGGATCGGCTTAGGGGCTGGTTCCCATCAGTTACCAATTCCCAATATTCTCCGGCTGTGGATTGGGGAAAGACAGACAATAAATGGAGAGTATCAACGCAAAGTTTTAGCTAAACTGAGTCATCATCCTGCTCATCAATCAGAGCAAATATTAGATGACAATATAGCTAAATTAAGTACTCTGCCCCTTACCCAAATTCCCCTAGAAACTATTGCTGTGCTGGAAACTCAGATTGATGATCTTAATCCCCAAGCTATTAGTTATGCCTGCGATCGCCTCTTAAAAATAGGGGCTTTAGATGTTTTTACCCAAGGAATAACTATGAAAAAATCTCGCTTGGGAACTATGCTGACGGTGATTACCCCAGTGGCCAAGGTTTCCGAGTGTGAAGCGGTATTATTTCAAGAAACCAGTACCCTAGGCATCCGCCGATCGATCCAAGAGCGATCCATCCTCCAGCGAGAAATTCGGCCAGTGCAGACTGCTTATGGTGCGGTACGGGTCAAGATAGCTTGGCAACAGGAGGGAAATATTACTAATGTGCAACCAGAGTACGAAGATTGTGCAGCGATCGCTAGGGCAACAAACCTACCTTGGCGACAAATTCATGCGGCAGCACTCCAAAAGGGGCAGGAAATTCGAGTTTAGTTGTATCTAATTTGTAGAGGG
>JANMHD010000172.1:0-3627 GCA_031374985.1 Coleofasciculaceae cyanobacterium OTE_70_metabat_329
GGCATTATTCACCGCCTGTTTCAGCACCTCTGCATCTATATCACTGCCTAGAATGGGGGCTAAAAGTTGATCTAGTTGATTCGCCTCAGCCTCCTCAATGAGTTGATCTAAAAGCTGGGAATCAAAATCTACCCATTTTTCAAAGCTAAAACGTTCCCGAAATAATCCGGGGGCAATATTTAAGGCTTGCATGGCAGCTTCTAGGGGCAGAGTCCCAGAGCCACAAAGGGGATCTAAGAAGGGCAAATCCGGTGTCCAACCTGATAGCTTGACCAAAGCGGCAGCAAGGGATTCCTTTAGGGGTGCCTGCCCCATAGCAGGACGGTAGCCCCGGCGATGGAGACTGCTGCCAGAACTATCTAGACTGACGGTACACATAGAGTATTTATCAATAAACACATTAATCCGTAGATCTGGGTCTTCGGTATCTACACTAGAGCGCCCGCTAAATTTTCCCTGCTGTTGATCAACGATCGCATTTTTCACTTGCAATGCCGTGAAATGAGTATGGTTGAGTTCGGCATTTCCCCCAGTGGCGTTGACAGATAAAGTTTGTTGGGGAGTAAGGTATTTTTGCCAGTCGATGGTTTGGATCCCGGCGTAGAGAGCCTTGGCATCGGGGCAGGAAAATTCGTAGAGTTTCCATAAAACTCGAAAGGGCAATCTGGCCCAGAGGTTAACTTTGTAGAGCAGGGAGCGATCGCCGGAAAAATTCACTCCACAAAACCCCGGACTAACTTCTTTTGCTCCTAATTCTTCCAATTCTTGAGCTGCTAAGTTTTCTAGACCACGAGCTACCGTTGCAAAATATTGATTCATTATTAATTTATTATTTGATGTTAATTCTCCTTTCGGTTCGACTTCCCTCACCGACCGAGATTGAGACAGAATTGATGCAAAGAAAGCAAGTTTTCATACAGAATCGGTTCGACTCCCCTCACCGATCAAGATTAGATGTTCCCTGAGCAAAATCAAGATGTTCCCTGAGCGGAGTCGAAGGGAACTTAACCACCGACCATTGGGTAACGATCGCCATCCCTTTCCACCCCAGAAATTTCCCCACAGGCTCTGCTCTTTGGATCGCAATCCGGGTTAATTCTCCCCCTAGTTCTTGCTGTTTTTGAAGTAATACCAGTTCACTTTCTACGGTAACGGTATTAGCTACTAGTCTACCGCCCGGACGTAGGGCAGACCAACAGGTATCTAGGAGATTTGGAATCGTTAAACCACCACCAATAAAAATAGCATCAGGGGTAGGTAAATCTTTGAGTATAGTAGGAGCAGTTCCGGCAATGATTTGGAGGTGGGGAGTTCCTAAGGCAGTGGCATTATCAGCAATATATTGTAAACGCTGGGGATGCTGTTCAATGGCGATCGCTCGGCCATGCCTATGGCTCCGCAGCCACTCAATACTAATGGAACCACACCCCGCCCCTACATCCCATAATAGCTGTCCCGGCAGGGGAGCAAGAGCAGCCAAGGTCATAGCTCGGACTTCTCGTTTAGTTAGTTGGCCATCGTGGTGGTAGGCATTGTCGGGGAGGCCAGGAGAGACGGAGAAGGAGGTACAGGGAGGTACAAGGAGATACAGGGAGGTAGGGGAAGTGGAAGAATTAGAGGAAGAAAGGCAGGTGATGGCGATCGTATTTAAGTCGGCAATATTAGTCAAGTTCACTTCGACTCCGCTCAGTGAACCTCTTGATTTAGTAATATCCTGCCATGAATCAGCGATCGCAGTAATCTGGCGTTCTTTGTGGCCTCCCATGTGTTCTAAAATCACCATCTGACTAGCTCCAAATCCTTTTTCAGTGAGAATTCTAGCTACTACTGCCGGGGTATGGCGATCGGCACTCAGCACCAAAATTTTGGCATGGGGATAGAGCAGACTGTGGAGCAAAGCCGGATCTCGACCGCACAAGCTCACGGTTTCTACTTCTGGCAAAGACCAACCCAACCGAGCACAGGCCAGACTAAAGGCAGAAGGGGCAGGCACGATCGTCATTTCATCAACAGGAATCCGCCGCAGTAGCGTAGTTCCAATCCCATAACACATTGGATCTCCACTAGCCAACACACACACAGCTTGTCCCCAACGGCGAATAATTTCTTGGATTGAATCTTCTAAAGGAGAACTCCAAAATATTTTCTCCCGTGAATCCTCTGGGGGCAGCATCGCTAAATGCCGATCGCCCCCTACCAAAACTGTAGCGGCAGCAATGAGCGATCTACCCACACGATTAACCCCGGCTAACCCATCTTCTCCTATACCTACGATCGATAACCACTTACCCAAGGAAACACCCCACTACTTTGTAAAATATGCTTGAGAAGCCTCATTAATTATTAACTTATCAAAACGAATATGCAATGCTCTATTAATTTAGGTACAGACGATGTTCTCAAGGAACACCTAGAAAAAACAATTCTGGAGGAAGCAATCCTTGTCTTCTAAATCTTCACCTGAATTTCATTCCTTCCAACTCTCCGAACACGCTCTCAATCGATTGAATCAAAGACAAGACATCTCTCTAGAATGGATAGAACGCATTTTAACTAATCCTACTTATATTCAGCAAGACCTAAAAGATCATCAACTCAAGCAAGCCTTTGGCCGGATTCCTGAGTATGGCGATCGCCTGCTTAAAATTG
Source organism: Coleofasciculaceae cyanobacterium OTE_70_metabat_329 (assembly GCA_031374985.1). Taxonomy (GTDB): domain Bacteria; phylum Cyanobacteriota; class Cyanobacteriia; order Cyanobacteriales; family JAAUUE01; genus JAAUUE01. The sequence continues at coordinate 2,650 of JANMHD010000172.1, forward strand.
TTTACAATGATCAGAGAATACCTTGAATAGTTGTCACTGTTTATTTTGATCGAACAATGGGGAAAAAGCTTTTATGATTAATAAAATTGAATTTGATCCAAAGGTAGATGCTGGCTATATTTACCTAGCTAATGGCAAAGTACTAGAATCAGAAGAAATTGCTCCCGGTATTGTGCTTGACTATGATGATAAAAATAATATTATTGGCATTGAGATTCTTGACCTCCACAAGCAAACAAACAGTACTATTGAAAAACTGCCTCTAACAATTCAGCAACATGTCTGCACCCTGATAGCCAACGTCCTTGAACAGGAAATAGTCAGAAATTAGAACTGCTTTTGATACTCTCATATCTCTTTATCCCAATTCTGTTAGTAATTTTTAATTAATAATTCTTGGCCGATCGCAGCAGATTTTTGTTTATAGTTATTCATCCCATACTGGAGTGTCCAAGGAGTAATATTAGCGAAGTTAAATAATGTTCTAATTTCTGGAGAATCATCGTAGGTAATTAGCCATTTATGCTGACATTGACGCATATTGTCGGCAAATCTTTCATGATCAAAAGTAGTATGTAAATTTCCTCGCCGCCCGTAGAGTTTAGATTTTGTAGCACTAAAATAAGGCGGATCAAGAAAAATAAATACCTCCTCTCCGGCTGGAACTAAAAGCTCGGTGTAGTCGGTATTGGTAATATGAATAGATGATAAATGTAAATATAAATTGCGGAGGCGATCGATGGAAGAATCTGTAAATCTTCCCTCAAAGGCCTTTTGAGAATATCCCCCAGAATCCACAGTGCCAGAGAAAGTAATTCGATTTAGAATAAAGAAACGAACAGCACGATCGAACTCACTCCATTTTATATCTTCTCTTGTCAAATATTTAAATAGCTCTCGACCATCAATGTATTTTCGTTTGATTTCATCTATCTTATCAGCGAGTAAATTATTATCATTCTTGGCATACAACCAAAA
>JANMHD010000176.1:0-4879 GCA_031374985.1 Coleofasciculaceae cyanobacterium OTE_70_metabat_329
TCCGCCACCACGGGATAAGGCAAATCAGGAATCGGTGTGGGAAGGTTTGCTCAATGGCACATTTCAAATATTTTCCTCAGACCATGCGCCCTTCCGCTACAACGACCCTCAGGGTAAAAAAATAAGTGGCACTGATGCATCCTTTAAGTACATTCCCAATGGGATTCCGGGGATTGAAACCCGTTTACCTTTGCTGTTTTCTGAAGGCGTGAATAAGCAACGCATGGATATCCATCAATTTGTTAGCTTAACTGCGACTAATCCTGCCAAGCTATATGGTTTGTATCCCCAGAAAGGTACAATTGCGATCGGTAGCGATGCAGATTTAGTAATTTGGAATCCTCAAAAACAGGTGATAATTACCAACGCAATCCTGCATCATGATGTAGATTATACTCCCTATGAAAATATGCAGATTCAAGGCTATCCAGAAACTACCATTTCTAGAGGTGAAGTTATTTGGCAGCAGGGAGAAGTCAAGGCTCAAGCGGGACGGGGACAATTCTTACCCTGTGGTATATCTTCTCTTGCCCAGCCTAAACCACCGATCAAACAATGAAACAGCTACTAGTTAGTTTTTAGTAGATTTACTAGAAGCAATTTAATCTAACGTGAGTTCGGGATAAGAAATACCTCTGATATCATTTTACGAAAGCCATAAACATTATCGCTGGCTGAGCGAAGTCGAATTTATGCTGAGCGAAGTCGAAGTAGCCAAAACCCCATTACAAATCTTCGATCGCTTATCTTCATTCCTAGCGGAAATGTTCCCTTCGACTCCGCTCAGGGAAAGTCTCTAGGCTTAGGGTTAGGGCTTTTGCTTAAACCGAACTCACGTTAATCTAGCAAAGGATTTAGGATGGCTATGGATATCTAGCAACCTACTCCTCTCTAACCGAGCTATAGGGTAATTATTCCCCCCCTTGGTTCCTTTAGCTAAGGCGGGAACACTATCAGGAAAGTTTCTTATCCCGAAGTCAGGTTATGATTAAATAAACTTCAACGATCGATTATGACTCCTGATACTTCCCCCAACTTAGTTGACCTTGCCGAGGTGGTGCAGAAGCGCCGCAACTTTGCAATTATTTCTCACCCCGATGCTGGGAAGACTACCCTGACAGAAAAATTATTGTTATACGGGGGAGCAATTCATCAGGCGGGGGCGGTGAAAGCAAGGGCATCCCAGCGACAGGCAACTTCTGACTGGATGGAAATGGAGAAGCAGCGGGGGATTTCTATTACTTCTACAGTGTTGCAATTTGCCTATTCTGGCTGTCAGGTAAACTTGCTGGATACTCCCGGACACCAAGATTTTAGTGAAGATACCTACCGAACTTTGGCGGCTGCTGATAATGCGGTGATGCTGATCGATGCGGCCAAGGGCTTGGAACCCCAGACTCGAAAATTATTTGAGGTGTGTAAGCTCCGATCGCTCCCTATTTTTACCTTTGTCAATAAGCTTGATCGACCGGGGCGAGAACCTTTAGATTTGCTAGATGAAATTGAGCAGGAATTAGGTTTAGCCACCTATCCGGTAAATTGGCCTATCGGGATGGGAGATCAGTTTCAGGGAGTGTTCGATCGACAACACCAAGAAATTCACCTCTTCCAGCGATCGGCCCACGGTAGTCGGGAAGCAAAAGATACAGTTGTTAAATTTGGGGATCCTCGCATTGCAGAATTATTAGACCCTCAACTTTATCACCAGCTCAAAGATGAATTAGAACTCCTCGAAGGGGCGGGTACAGAATTAGACTTAGAGGCAGTGCATCAAGGCAAGATGACCCCGGTATTTTTTGGTTCGGCTATGACTAATTTTGGGGTGCAATTATTCTTAGATAGTTTCCTAGACTACGGATTGAAACCCGGTGCTAGATTATCTACCTTGGGGGAAATTGCCCCCACCTATCCAGAATTTACGGGATTTGTCTTTAAGCTCCAAGCAAATATGGATCCAAAACATCGCGATCGCATAGCCTTTGTCCGGGTTTGCACCGGAAAATTTACCAAAGATATGATCGTCAATCATTCCCGCACCGGAAAATCCCTCCGTCTCTCCCGTCCCCAAAAACTCTTTGCCCAAGACCGAGCTTCTATTGAAGAGGCTTATCCCGGTGATGTGATTGGCTTAAATAATCCGGGGATGTTTGCGATCGGTGACACTATCTACACGGGCAAAAAACTAGCCTATGAGGGCATTCCCTGCTTTTCTCCTGAATTATTTGCCTACCTAAAAAATCCCAACCCTTCTAAGTTCAAGCAATTCCAAAAAGGGGTTACCGAGCTTCGAGAAGAGGGGGCAGTGCAGATCATGTATGCGGTGGATGAATCAAAACGAGACCCCATTCTTGCGGCCGTGGGACAATTACAATTTGAAGTAGTCCAATTTCGCTTACTCAATGAATACGGTGTAGAAACCATCACGGAACCCCTACCCTACAGTGTGGCTCGGTGGGTAATTGATGGCTGGGAAGCGCTAGAAAAAGCGGGACGCTTATTTAATACTGTCACAGTTAAAGATAATTGGGGGCGACCTGTATTGCTATTCAGGAATGAGTGGAATGTAGGGCAGATAGAAGCAGATCATCCGAAATTAAAACTAAGTAAAATTGCCCCCCTAGGAGCCTTGGTCTAGGCACACCCTGTTAGAGGAAAATAGAGTACACTAGTGCACACGACAAAAGTATAAATTTAAGATGGCTATGCTAAAGAATATTACTTTAAGTGCAGATCCAGAGTTGATTGAACTTGCTCGTAAAAAAGCAGCAAAAGAAAACTCGACCTTGAATGCTCAATTTCGTACTTGGTTAGAACAATATATTTCTAGCGATCGCCCCGTTATTAACTATGAATCGCTGATGGATAAATTAGACTACGGACAACCGGGGAAGAAGTTTTTTCGAGCAGAAATGAATGAAAGATAGTTTCTTTTTAGATACCAAAATTTTGGTTTATTCCTTCGATCGATCGCAGCCCCAAAAATATTTTCATCTAAGTTGCTGGACGATCAAATCAGGATGCTAGTTTTGCTCGATCTAGTCTCATTTTCATTATAAAAATTACTGTTTCTCCCTATTAAGTACAGATTTTTAGCTTGAAACGATATAAAATTGCCCATTGTTTGCCACAGACATCCAGACATCTAGCAGATAAGCTTTTGATTGTCGGATACATTGGCTATTTTTAGGTTGCAATTTACTCAGGAGGCTTATTAGCTAACCAACGAATCTTGGCATCTTCATCTTCTAAGTGCAAGTTAGAATTAAGCTCCTGCACAGAACTAGACTTAGAATCTAAGTACCTTGCATAGGCTTGCCATAAATTTTCTAAAGTAGATACACTGCTAGTCATATCATTTCTGTCAGGATTATATTGAGGGATTTCTACCTCTGCCATATTTTCCCATTTAATCCTTCCACGATTCATTCCAGTTGTGCTAGACAAAATGTCACCCAAAATTTCTTTTGATCTCAAAAGAGTGGTGTAATAAATAGCTTCTTCTTTTGAACCTGCCACTAGAATAGTGTACTCATTTGATACAAACTTCCCCCCATGATGATGAGGCACAATTCCAATCGCCCCTCTTCCAACACCCATATTAGAGAATATGATATCCCAAGCCCTGACTTGATAAAGCTTAGAATATGAGCACTCATCACCTTCTTTCAAATCTCCATCTAGAATTTCTCCTCCATAGTTAATCTTCAACATTTGATATTCTTCTTCTGCTTCAACATTGATTCCGGGATTCTGAGCATCACGCAAAACCTGTCTTAATTTCACAACAGATAAGTTCTGGCTGATCCAATACTTTTTTCGTCGCCCATTGTCATTAAAACAGTATTTAGGATCTAATCTATCCTCAATTCTAGAAGCAGGAACAACATACTTACCTGCAATACCTTGTTCAAACTCATTGAAATTTTCTACTATTTCTTGAAGCTCTTGCTCTTTTCCAGAATCAAGTTCTTGCTTACTAATTCCAAGCCTTTTAGCTATCTTTTCACCCAAACCCAAATAAACAGATTTAGCCATAAAAACATCAGACTGCACTTCTTCAGGCTGTTTGAGTCTCAAAATTAAGATTGAGGTTTTTACTCTTGAAGCAGACCTTTTGAAGGCATCCCCAGGCAAGGAGATAATACCTCTGATAATAAAATTATCTCTAATATAATCACGAATCAGTTTATAGTTGCTCCCAGATAGAACTGACTCATCAATAATCGCTAATACCTTTCCATCTTCAGCAACTAGGTCTTTATACCTCTCCAAAAACATGACGCTACTAAGAAGAGAAGAGCCTCTATTACCTGCAATATTAGCTAATTCATATTTATCTAAAACTACTGATTGGTTAGGATTTTCGTAAGAATACCTGAGCGAAAATGGCGGATTTGATAGTATAACATCGAATTTCTTTGAGCTTAAAATCTCTTTTAACTCTCTAATTTCCCTATCATACTCAATACTCCCTCTGCCAATTTGTCCAACTGATTTGTTCAAGGAATCGGCAAAGAAGATATTACTACCTCCATCTCCATGAAGGTACATATTCATACGAGCAATTCTGTATATCTGTGGATCACTTCCTGCATCGATTCCAAATATCTGGTTATTTCTAATTTGATCTTTGATTATTTGTTTTTCTCTATTAGAAACCCCGACAAGATTTTCTACTTTACCTAACATATAAAGCATTGCTGCTATCAAAAAACCACCAGAGCCACTACAAGCGTCTAGAACGGTATTACACCTATCTTTTGAGACTGTTGGATTAGCTATTTTAACCATTAGCTGAACAATATCTCTAGGTGTAAAGTATTGCCCCAGTTCTTGACCACGAATAGTTGCATCAAGAAAAGTTTCAAACATACGACCA
>JANMHD010000226.1:0-2163 GCA_031374985.1 Coleofasciculaceae cyanobacterium OTE_70_metabat_329
GATAATCCCATCGGCAGGACGCAACGCTACACCGCCACGGGTGGCAAAGAAATCAGGTAAATCTTTATGGGTTTGAATATCTGTAGGTTTAGGATAGGCAGCGGTGTGACAGAAACTTTGCATGACTAGATCCGCCGAGAATCCTAGACAGGCTAATTCTTTCAACTCATCACGGGTCATGGGGCCAGTGGTATCTTGAGAACCCACAGTGGTCATGATTGGTTCGCAGGAAGTACCGGGACGGACACCGGATAGCCCACAGGCTTTGCCGACCATTTTTTGGGCGAGGGTGTAGCCTTTGCCAGTATCCACGGGTAACGTTGGTCTAGTAAACAAAGTGCTAGGAGCTAAACCCAAGGTTTGACGAGTTTTATCTGTGAGGCTCCGACCAATTAAGAGGGGAATTCTGCCCCCAGCCCGGACTTCATCAAGAATCGTATCGGGTTTCAGGGTGAAGGTAGAAAGCACGGCGCCGCTTTCATTGGTAATCTCGCCCTTGTAGGGATGGATGGTAATCACCATGCCAGTTTCTAGGCCCGTGACATCACACTCGATCGGCAAGGCTCCCGAATCTTCCGCCGTGTTGAAAAAGATGGGGGCGATCGCACTGCCGAGAATATAGCCGCCCGATCGCTTATTAGGTACGTAGGGAATATCGTTACCAATGTGCCACAGGACAGAATTAATGGCAGACTTGCGAGAGGAGCCAGTCCCTACCACATCGCCAACATAGGCCACAGGATGCCCCTTTTGTTTTAATTCAGCAATAGTCTGAATACTGCCGGGTTGCTTGCTTTCCAGCATCACTAGGGCATGGAGGGGAATATCGGGGCGAGTGGTGGCGTGGGGCGCGGGAGAAAGATCGTCGGTGTTGGTTTCGCCGGGAACCTTAAATACAGTGACAGTAATCGCTTCTGGTAATTTGGGGCGACTGATAAACCATTCAGCATTTGCCCAAGAATCCACTACCTGTTTGGCGTAGGGATTTTTTTCGGAGAGGGTCAAAATATCATGGAAGGCATCAAATACCAACATGGTCTTGCTCAAAGCTGCGGCAGCGGTAGAAGCGATATTGCCTTGCAACGCTGAAGCGAACCCTGAATCCCGGACTTGCAACAGGCTAATTAAAGATTGGACATTATACCCGCCCAGCATGGTTCCCAAGAGATGTACAGCAGATTCCGCAGTAATCAATGGGCAGTTAGTTTCTCCTTTGGCAACGGCAGTGAGAAATCCGGCTTTTACGTAGGCTGCCTGATCCACTCCGGGGGGGACTCGATCTCGCAACATCTCTATTAGTGCTTCTTCTTCTCCAGCCGGGGGATTCTTTAGGAGTTCACATAATTCTGCAACTTGATCAGCATTAAGAGGCAGGGGGGGAATTCCCAAGGCTGCCCGTTCTTGGACATGGAGGCGGTAGGTTTCTAGCATGGTTATTTAGTTTTTCTTCTTCTCAATATCTGGATGATTTCAAATTATCCTACTTTTATTCCTAATTTAGGAAAGTTCTGGGCGATCGCCTTAGCGTTGCGTAGCCTAGGTTAATTACCCCTCTTTTCTTGGCTTTGCCACTCTGAAAGAGCTAGGGGGGCAGGGAGGGTCCTCAATTTTCTTTACACCCCTACAGTCTAATCCCTGTAATAGTTGGCTGATAGTTTTCTGCGTTACAGGTTCTTGCCAATCGGGGGCAATTTCGGCAAGAGGAACCAAGACAAAAGCTCGATCGCTCATCCGAGGATGGGGAATGGTCAGCCGGGGAGTATCTAGAATCAAATCTTGATAGAGAATAATATCTAAATCAAGGGTGCGGGCTTGCCATCGCTCTAGACGAATTCGGCCAAACTGGGCTTCGATCGCCAGCAAGGTATCCAACAAAACTAGGGGAGAAACCTCTACATCTAAAGTTGCGCAGGCATTGATATAGTCTGGTTGGGGTGGGCCAACGGGGACGGTTTGGTACAAACTAGAGGATTTAAGAAATTTAATACCTTCCTTTACTTTGAGAAATTGCAGAGCTTTAGTAATAATCTCCGGGGAATTACCTAGATTACTGCCTAGAGCGATCGCAACTTTTACTAAGGACATTTGCAGAGTTAAGAATTAATAATAACTAATAATTAAAAGAGTATAAAGGCATTGCTATTTTAATAACTGTAGTGCCAA
>JANMHD010000249.1:0-6761 GCA_031374985.1 Coleofasciculaceae cyanobacterium OTE_70_metabat_329
TGGATGTGTTTACCAATGGTGACAAGAGTTGGCGAGCAATTTGCTGCCCGGAATAGCTACACCATGATGATGAATGCAGGAATTACCGAAGGTATTGCATGGAGTGATGCAGAATATATAGAATGGGGAATTCGCCTCGGCAAAGATAAAGCTCTGCGCCAAGATATTGCCTGCCGCCTCAAGGCCTCCCGCCAAACTGCCCCTCTTTGGAATGGAAAGAAATTTACCAGACAGATGGAAGATGCCTACCAGCAAATGTGGCAGATTTATCTAGAGAAGGAGACGACAACTTGAAAAATCTGTCGATTGTCTGGTTCACTACTTTTTAAAAGTAATAGAATTGCTAACTTGGGATACTCATATTTTGTAAGTATCTATGTTAAGCATAACTCATACCTACTATACGATCGATAACCTAACGACAGAAGCCGCCCTCCAAAAACTCAAAGAAGGGAACGATCGCTACATCTTAGATCATGTAGAACATCCCCACGAAGGTGCTCAACGCCGGGTAGATATTTCTGCTGCCCAACATCCCTTTGCGATCGTCCTTGGCTGTGCCGACTCTCGGGTTGTCCCAGAATTGATTTTTGATCAAGGGGTGGGGGATTTATTTGTATTGAGGGTGGCGGGAAATATTGCAGACGATGCAGTGATTGCTAGTATTGAGTTTGCGGTGGAGCATCTGGGAACCCGACTAGTAATAGTCTTAGGTCATGAAAATTGTGGGGCAGTGATTGCTGCCATTAATCATGCTTTTTCTGAAGGGAAGCTCAACTCTCTAATTAGCTATATTGATCCTGCGGTACAGGCTAGTCAAGGCTTAAAAGGTAATAATATCAGTAATACAATTAAAGCCCATGCAAATCTAATGGTAGAAGCGATCGCCTCTACAGCCCCGATTCTATCCCACGAAGTAAAAGCTGGAACCCTCAAAATTATCCCAGCTTACTACAGATTAGCCACAGGCAAAGTAGAGTTTCTAAATATGCTTTGATGTTTGCTAAAAGCTGCTATTTGGGAGTGAACTTAGCATAATCTTCGGGAGTAAAAATACTTTCTTTGATATTGATTTTGGTGGGAATTAGTTTAAGGTCCAAGAAAGAGTATTTTAGGTATAGAAATTTGCGAACAGATTAGACTAAACAAAGATAAAACCCTACAAAGCTAGTTGGAGAAATATTTGCTCATGAAACCAGTTAACTATACCTAGCCTAGGTAAGCTTGTTTAACCCGCTCATCAGTTATTAAAACTGAGGCTTTATCCGTTAAAGTAATAGCACCAGCTTCCAAAACATAACCTCGATCGGCTATTTGTAAAGCTAAACTAGCATTTTGTTCCACCAACAAAATTGTTACTCCCATAGAACGTAGACTTTGAATAATCTTAAAAATTTCCCGAACAATATTAGGTGCCAGACCTAGACTAGGTTCATCTAATAATAAAAGCTTCGGACGACTCATTAAGGCTCTAGCGATCGCTAACATTTGTTGTTCCCCACCACTAAGAGTTCCGGCAACCTGATGACGACGTTCTGCTAACCTAGGAAATAGGTGAAACTGCTGCTCTAGATCAATATTTATTTCCTTCTGGTTAGAATGAATATAAGCACCTAATAGTAAGTTATCCAGAATAGTTTGCCGAGTCAGAACTCTCCTCCCTTCGGGACTGTGGGCAATACCTAGACGAACAATATCATGGGCTTGATAATGAGTGATATCTCTGCCGCTATAAATAATTTGTCCTTGGCGGGGATTAACTATTTTAGAAATCGCTCTTAGTGTGGTAGTTTTCCCGGCTCCATTGGCCCCAATCAGAGTAATTACTTCCCCGGAATAAACCATCAAATTGATATTTTGTAAAGCTTCAATTCCCCCATAATTAACATATAGGTTTTTGATTTCTAGTAATTGATTAGCTGGTTTCATCTTATTCATCTCCTAGATAGGCTTCAATGACGGCGGGATCGTTTCTGACTTCTAAAGGATTTCCTAGGGCAATTAGTTGACCAAAATCTAAAACTGCGATGCGATCGCACAAACCCATAACTAGAGGAACATTATGTTCAATTAATACAATAGTTAAATTAAATCGCTGTCGGATTTCCCGAATAAATTCACTAAGCTGCTGTTTTTCATGAGGGTTCATCCCGGCGGCGGGTTCATCTAACAATAAAACCTGTGGTTCCAAAGCCAATGCACGGGCTATTTCTAACCGTCGCTGATCACCATAGGAAAAGTTTTTAGCTTGTTCTGACCGGCGATCGATTAGTTCTACTAACTCTAAAAGCTCTAAAGCTTTTTGCTTGGCCTGTTGCTCTGCCTTAACTGCCGGTTTCAAACCAATAATTCCAGAAAATAGACCGCTCTGAGTATGGATATGCCGGGCGATCATCACATTTTCTAGGGCAGATAGATTGCCAAATAAGCGAATATTTTGAAAAGTCCGGGCAATTCCTTTACTGGCAATTTGATGAGGTCGTAATCGACAAATATTTTCTCCTTGATAAAACATTTCTCCAGTAGAAGCTTGAATCAATCCAGTAATTAGATTGAATAAGGTAGTTTTCCCCGCTCCATTAGGTCCAATTAAGCCAAATATTTCATTCATTTCCACTGAAAAAGACACCTGATTTACCGCCACTAAACCACCAAAGTTACGAGTTAAGTTTTTGGCTTCTAGAAGAGGTGATCGATCAACTATTTCTAAATAATTAGTTGCCATAAGTTGCCATAAGTTTTTACTACAACTTGTTCCCAAACTATCTGAGTTTATAATAGCTAGGAATTAATTTTTGTCTTAAAAGGGAACTTCTTTTTGTTAAATAGATTGGGGGTTACCAACCCTTGGGGAAAAAAGATTGTGCCGATCACTATTAATAATCCAAAGATAATTAACCGCCCATCTTTTAAAAACTGGCTTAACCAAAAAGGTAATCCCTTAATATCTGCCATAGCTCTTAAAACTTCAGGTAGGGCAGTAAATACCATACCGCCAACGACAGGCCCCATAAAAGTTCTATTACCACCAATTAATACAGAAGTTAGGTATATAATACTAGCATCAAAAGTACCTTGGCGAGCATTCCAAGTATTCAGGAAATGAGCACTAATTACTCCTGTCATTCCTGCTAAAATAGCTCCTAGAGTAAAAGATAAAACTTTATAATAGGTAGGATCAACACCCATAGCATCAGCAGCTAATTCATCTTCCCGAATTGCCATAAAAGCTCTACCTACTCGAATTTTTTCTAGACGATAAAGAAATATCATACTAACTATTAGCAAAGGTAAAACAATCCATAAATATTCAATGGGAGTTGCAAAAGGTTGGGGAATGCCAAAAATGCCGATCGCCCCTCCAGTAATTTCTAAATTTTGAGATAGAATCTCGATCACTTTCACAAAGGCAATAGTTGCGATCGCTAAATATATCCCTCGCAACCGCAGGGAAGGAATACCTACAGCCAACCCCAAAAGTAGAGAAATTCCACCAGCAACCAACATTTCCGACAGCAAGAAATGTAGGGGAAATAATCCGGTAGTAGCGGGAAAAACCTTAGTTGATAAAATTGCGGCAATATAACCACCGATAGCATAAAAACCCGGACTAGCTAAAGACAACTGGCCACTCATTAAAGGTAAATAAAGGGACAATCCCAGTAATGCTCCTAACACCATCGAGATAATTAAAGAGCCATAGGTATTGAAGAAATCAGTCATTAGTTTTTATAGTTAGATTACTTGTAGTAAAAATTTTCTGATAAATTAAACCTTTTGAATAAACTGACGACCGAGTAAACCTTGAGGTTTGACTAGTAACATGAAAAATAAGATACCAAAAGCAACTGCATCTTTATAAGCAGAAAAATCTCCCGGCACAAATGCTTCGACAATCCCAATCAATAAACCACCTACTACCGCCCCGGGAATACTACCCAAACCACCCAACACAATTACCGCTAGCCCTTTTAAGCCAAAGGCAATCCCAAAATATGGCCCAGCAATACTCACACTAGAACTAACCAAAGTCCCAGCTAACCCTGCTAAAAAGCTGCTGATAAAAAAGGTCAACATAATAAAAAAATCTGGATCAATACCCAGCAAACTAGCTGTCACCGGATCTTCAGCAACAGCTTTCATGGCTTTCCCAAACTTAGTTGCATTAATAAAATAAGTCAGGATACCTAAAATAAATAGAGATACGGCAAAGATCACAATCTGGACTGTCCGAATGGGAATAGGTTTTACGCTACTGCCAAAATTAATTGCACTAGGTAAATTGCCATAGGTATTTGCCGGAAAAGTATAGTTTTCTGCCCCCACAAAGTATTGAATTAAATTCACAACTACTAAGGCCACACCCAAGCTAGAAACCACGGTGAGGAGAGTATCAGCTTGGCGATCCCGCAAAGGCTTAAAAGCCAAACGTTCAATGGCAACTCCCACTAATCCCGCTAATAAGCTGCCTAAAATCATAGCTAAAGTAAAGGGAAGTTTCAGAGGGAAAGAAGCATTGGCAAGCAAGCCATTAAATCCGAAAGATTCCCCCATCAGAGCATAGGTAAAATAAGCTCCTAGAGTAAAAATTGCTCCGTGGGCAAAATTAATAATTCCTAAAATCGAGAATACGAGAGTGTATCCTAGGGCGAAAATTGCATAGACACTGCCAATGGATAAACCATTCAAAAATTGTTGAAGAAAAATAGTTAAATCCATAGCTAAATCCACAGTTATCTCAGTTATTTTTTAATAATTGTAGGACTTACGCACTGCAAATGAATTATCTAGGATATAGGCTATTTTTGTGGGCTTTGACTCTGCTCAGCCCGCAAAATTTTCCTCATGCGTAAGTCTTGAACTGGTTATTTAATTAGCTAAGAAATTAAATTTCCCACTATTTCCATCAGCATCCATTTTGATTTGGGCTACATAGAACTGGGATTGAATAACTTCGCCTTCAGGAGTAAAGGAAATTTCTCCGAGGGGAGTGTCATACTTGCCAGCTAAAATTTGTTGATTGAGTTGAGTACGTAGCTTATCTAAGGGCAGACTAGCTATTTTATTCTTAGTATCCACCACCTTGAGGGCATCAACAAATACTTGGACTGCGGTAAAGGCTTGGGCGCTAAATTGAGGCGGCTCCTTTTTGTTTTGTGCCTTGTAAATATCACGGAAAGTTTTGTTAACTGCACTTTCTTTTTCCGGGCTATAAGCTTGGGCAATTAGTACCCCATCACAGAGAGCTTTACAGACTGGGAGAATATTTGAGGTATTCAAGCCATTGCCACCAATGATTAAGCCTTTGTAGCCCAATTCTCGGAGTTGCTTCACGAGGTTGCCTCCATCGGCTGATAGTCCAGAGATAATTACTAGGTCTGGGTTGAGGTTAATAGCGGTGGTGGCTTGAGTTTGAAAATCAGTGTCCGTAGTCTGGAATTTCTGCACTGTCAGGAGATCTAATTTGCTGTCTTGGACTACTTTTTGGAAAGTCTCAGTTTCTGATTTACTAAAAGCATCATTCTGGGCAAAGAATACGGCAACTTTCTTGATATCTGGATTAATTTTTAGGGCAGCTTTCACAGCGTTGGGAGCTACCACGGCTACAGGGGCAGAAACTCTGGCAATGTAATCACCAATTTGGGGAATTCCTTTGGCAGTGTTAGAAGGTGCAAGGACGGGAACTTTGGCTCGATCGGCGATCGGGTCAGCAGCGAAAGCTTGTTGAGATAGAGTCGGTCCGACGATGCCCACAACTTTATCTTGATTAATTAAGGTGTTAAAGGCGTTGACAGCCCCGGCTTCATCTCCAGCAGTATCTTGAAATACTATTTTTATGGGGGTGCCATTGATACCCTTTTGTTCATTGAAATATTTCTCGGCAATCTTGGCGCCAATGACCTGCTCTTGTCCTAAGAGAGAGACATTACTAGTTTGGGCAACTGCAACTCCGATCGCGATCGCACTCCCGCCAGAATTTGCGCTACTACTCGCCGGACTAGCCGGAGAATTGCTACTTATGGGAGTATTACTTTGACTACAAGCAACAGCCACAGCAAACGTTGCGAACGCTGCCAGAATTTGCTTTAATAAATTTTTTCTAAGCATGGTAAAAAAATGTAGGTTGATAAGTTACTTGTATTTTAATTTACCATCACTGTACATTAAGTTATTTGTATTTTAATTTACCATCACTATCCTGCAAAAAAATCTTCCGGCTGATCTATTTGAGTTTTTTATTGCTCATCTTAAACAAGCGATCGCTAGAGATTTTTTCTCCCCAATTCTTTTATAGTTCAACAAGGTTTATAGGATTACGATCGATAACTTTTATTCCCTAATATTTACTAACTTGAAATAGGTTTAATCTCTGCTAGATCAAGAACTTGGGGAATTAGGTCTTCTCTTCTCACTGCCATCATGTGGACTCCTTGACAAAGTTCCTTGGCCAGCTTTACTTGTTCCGCCGCAATCATGATTCCTTCTTGCAAAGGATCTTTTGCTTGAGCTAATCGATCGATAATCTCCGCTGGAATATGCACCCCCGGTACATTCCGGTTAATAAACTCGGCATTTTTGGCTGATTTCAAGAGAAAAATTCCTGCCAGTACTGGTTTATTACATCCCGCCGCAATTTGATCCATAAATTTAGCAAGGCGATCGAAGTCTGTAATTAATTGACTCTGGAAAAATTGCGCCCCGGCTGCCAATTTGCGATCGAACCGACTCTGCAATCCCGACCAACTCCCCGACTGAGGATC
>JANMHD010000184.1:0-4169 GCA_031374985.1 Coleofasciculaceae cyanobacterium OTE_70_metabat_329
GGAGATGGCGATCGCCTCAATCCCATTCTCCAAAATAATCTTAATCTCTCTTTTAAGGAGAAAAATTTAATCTTAGAAACTAAAGCTAGGGCAGCCACGAATACTTGGTGGAGTCGCTGGTTTTACCTAGGAAAAATTCGCTTAGAAAATTTTCTTGGTTTTGTATTAATGAAGTTTTCAATAAACTTTATGGGGGTAAATTGGGGTAGTTACAAGACAATTGTTACCGAAACTACCGACTATCGTAAGTTTGATGACATTCTGCGGATGGTAATTGCTGGAAACCCTCAACAAAGTAGAAAATTAGAGCAATTTCTAGAGAAAAAATATCAAGATGGGCGCTTGGTCTATGGACTTCATTGCACCGATCGAGCTTTGATGACCTGTTTGGTATTTGAGCGAGATGGTCGGCAGGTACATTTTGTAGATGGAGCCGATGGGGGTTATGCGCTTGCTGCCGAAGCTATGAAGCACCGCCTAAGAGCCTAGTATTAGTTAAGTAGCCTTGCAAAAGAATATCTCGATCGATTACTTCCATTGTTACTCTTTCTACGGGTAGTGCCTGAGTCATGGCTACCAAGCCCATTTCCCCGACGGGAGAATAGTTCCCAGAGCCACCAACAATTTTGGGAGCAATGAAAGCCCAGATTTTTTGGATCACTCCAGCCGCGATCGCCTCTGCTCCTAGGTTTCCCCCGCACTCCCAGAGAACTGTTGATAACCCTCGTTGATAGAGATATTTCATAGCTGTGGTGGGATTTAAGGGATTTAGATCTATAATTTCTACTCCTTGAGCGAGGAGGTGCGATCGTAAGGGAAGATTAGTTCCAGGCACAGTTAAAACTAAGGTTTTCGCCACACTGGTATCCCAAAGATGGGCTGAGGAGGATAAATCTAAACTCCGGCTCATCACCACTCGCAGGGGATTATGGTCTGTCACGCCGTGGGTAGTCAAATGGGGATTGTCATGACGCAGGGTATTACCTCCGACAATCACCGCATCACAGCCTGCCCGGAGGTGATGCACCCGATGCCGGGCGGCAGCGCCTGTCACCCAGCTACTATGGCCATTACTGGTGGCAATCTTGCCATCTAGGGTCATGGCGTATTTGAAAATTCCGAGGGGTAACTGGTGGCGGATGCGATGGCAAAAGGCTTCATTTAATTCTTGGCAGGCAGCTTCAGCAATTCCTGCTACTACTTCAATCCCGGCCTGACGGAGGCGATCGATCCCCCCACCCTGCACCCTAGGGTCTGGGTCTACCATTCCCACTACCACTTTCTTAATACCCGCCTTGATCAAAGCCTCAGTACAAGGGGGAGTTCTGCCGTAATGATTACAGGGTTCTAGGTTCACATATACTGTCGCTCCTGCCGCTTGTTTCCCAGCTTCTATTAGGGCAAAAACTTCTGCATGAGGCTGTCCGGCTCCCGGATGGAAACCCTCCCCCACAATTTTCCCTTCCTTAAATACAACTGCCCCAACTAGGGGATTAGGACTAGTCTTGCCTAGGGCTTTTTTTGCCAAATCTAGACAGCGGTGCATTAATAATTCATCCGTAAGATTTGTTGCCGGAAGTTCGGGACTACTAAGACTCATAATTATCTAGCAAAGATTCAGGAGCAACTACCTCTCCTGCTGCTACTCTTTGGACGATCGCCACGTCTACACCCAAAGCCTGAGCAATCTGTTCTACTCCTAACCCTAAAGCCAAGAATCCTTGTACAGACTCCAGCTTACCTTTAACCTTGCCTAAAAGCTCTCCTTCAGCTTTGCCCTCGGCTTTGCCCTCGGCTTTACCCTCGGCTTTACCCTCGGCTTTACCCGCAGCTTTGCATATAGCTTCTGCCTCTTCGTATAGCTCTCGATATAACCTTGTTTCTCGGATGTCATCTAAACTAAACATTGCGGTTACCTCCTCTCGGCTCATGTTGGTAAATTTGTAAAACAATACAGTTTCAATAAATTCTAAAATCTTTTGCTCTAGTTCTTGGTCTTGGATTTGCTCCGCCTGCTCTAGTAGCTTTGGGAACTGCTCTTTGACCTGTTCTGGAGTAGTTAATACTAATTTTACTATTCCTAAACTAATTGGTAAATTTTCTTGGTTGGTTATTTCATCTAGATATACCATTCGTACTTGGGGTCTTAAGCCCCTATATTGGGCTGGAAATTCCGGGTCTAGGTTCCGGGAGGCAAAGATGGCTACGGCTTGCCAGTCATTAGGCGGTTGATACTGTCCTAGGTAGGCACAAACCTCGATAAATAGTTGCCAATAAAAATCAGCTTTGGGCTGAAATTGGACTTCCACAAAATAGATCAAGTCGTTGAAATCTTTGCTATGGGGGAGCAGCAGTCCGTCAAATCTCCGAGCTAGCTCTTTGATCTCTTGGGATGAAAATTCGTAGTTGGCAGCCTGGGCAGGATCTTCGCCAATTAGTTGAAAGAGTAGTTCTGGGAATAGTTGAAAGAGGCTGTAGAAAATGGTGTCGGTTTTCATGGCTGGGGGTATTTATACCTAAAATATTAAAACTAACCGCCATGAGTCCGGGGTTCGATCGCTTTTTCTTTCTGGGCTTTTTGATTTTCAGGAGTGGATTCAATTTCTGAGATTCTACCAGTAGAATTACTCTCCGGCAGGGGTTGAGCAGCGATGAGGGCATCTAGCTTGGCAGCAAGGATCGATCGAGGTTGTTCTCCGAGGCTCTGGGCGATCGCCTTACCATCCTTGCCTAAAAATACAAAATGAGGAATGCCATCAACTTTGTAAGTCACCATTTCTGGCAGCCATTTATTGTTATCTACATTGAGCATGGCAAAGTTTAATTGGTCTTTATATTCTTCTTTTAGTTCTGCCAAATCCCCCGCCATGGCCTGACAAGAAGTACACCAGTCGGCATAAAATTCTACTAGGGTGGGTTTGCCATTGGTGATGGCCACATCTAGGGGGGTGGCTGTGGCGGCTTGGGCTGCTAGGCTGGCGGTGTTGTTGGGGGTGCGGAGGGCGAAGAAGAGGGAGGCGGAGAGGACGATCGCAGCGAGGGCGATGAGAATATTTGTTAGGCGCTTGGTATTGGGGATAGTGGTAGAAGTTGAGGGAGTCGGGGTATCGTTAGTCATGATAAATAAGTAATTTTGATTTTAGGATTATTAAGGATTATCCAGGATCATAACAAAACCCATGAAAAAGCGAGTTACTCTGACTTTCCCGAAGCGAGCGATCCAAATGCCTGTTACCTATCGGTTGGCAAGGGATTTTAATGTGGCAGCAAATATTATTCGGGCGCAGGTGGCGCCGAACCAGATCGGTAAGGTGGTGGTGGAGTTGGCGGGGGATATTGACCAGCTAGAGGCAGGGATCGAGTGGATGCGATCGCAGGATATTCATGTTTCGCTCCAGAGTCGAGAGATTTTGATTGATGAGGATAGTTGTGTGGATTGTGGGCTTTGTACGGGGGTTTGTCCGACTCAGGCGCTGACTTTACATCCCCAAAGTTTTCAGCTAACTTTCACGCGATCGCGCTGTATTGTCTGTGAGCAATGTATTCCTACTTGTCCTGTGCAGGCTATTTCTACTAATCTTTAATTACTATCAGTTTTAGCTCCAATGGGTTCTGGTGTATTCTACTGTCTCTCTGGTACTAAGTTTAAGGGCGGAGTTGGCGCTGCGAATAAAGAAACATTCTTCGATCGCTCCATTTTTGTTGGTGATGTTGACATACATTTCTTGCGGGGCGGGTTTAATATTAATCTGGCATACTTCTAAACCGTTGATTTAATGGATTTAGATATCAAATAAGTTTGCGAGTTCTTTACCAAATTCTTTGAGCAATAAGTCATTACTAAGAAACAACATAAACCCGTCGCTATCTTTCTTTTTCAGGGTTTGATAATCTGCTGCCAATCCCAAAATGTTGCCGTTATCTTCTACGCCAATTAACAATGTGCCGCCGTTGGTATTCAGGAAGGCAGCAACGCTTTTTAAGATTACCTGCTCCATAGTTTTATCGGCTTTGTTTTCTCGTAGGTTCCAACGGGCAGTAGATTTAAATTCAACTAGGTTGTTTTCACCTTGGGCAATTAGGGTGGCAATCTCGGAAGTTACTACAGGATGATTAAGTTTTTGGTAGGCTTGGAGGGCGGCGGTTTTGGTTTCTTCGGGGACTAGGGG
>JANMHD010000258.1:0-13385 GCA_031374985.1 Coleofasciculaceae cyanobacterium OTE_70_metabat_329
GAAAAATTTGAACAGGCAACTCCTAGAGATATATTGGCTTGGTGTGTCCAAGAAATTCCTACGGGCTTAGTCCAAGCAAGTGCTTTTAATGTGGACGATCAAATAATTACAGACCTCCTCTACCGAGAACTAAAACCTGCTGTGCCAGTGCCAGTGCTATTCCTGAATACTCTCTATCATTTCCCCCAAACCTTAGAGTTAGTTGAGAAAACCAAAGAAATTTATAACTTAAATCTCCAAACTTATAAAATCCCTGACCTCAACTCCCGTGAAGAGTTTGCAGCTCAGTATGGAGATGCCCTCTGGGATACGGATATCAGCCAGTTTCATCACCTGACCAAAATTGAACCCCTGCAACGGGGCTTGAGTGAATTAAACGCTGTGGGCTGGATCACCGGGCGCAGAAGAGATCAAGCCACTACTCGGATCCAAATGGATATCTTAGAAATCGATGGCAAGGGTCGCCTCAAGGTGAACCCGATCGCTAACTGGACTCGGAAGGATTCTTGGAGCTACGTGGCAGAACATAAAGTTATTTATAACCCCCTTCATGATCAAGGCTATCCTAGTATTGGAGATGAGCCAATTACCACGATCGTCAAAGAAGGAGAAGATGAACGAGCTGGGCGCTGGCGGGGCACAGGTAAAACTGAGTGTGGGATTCACATTTAGAAGCGATTCCCTCTAGCCCACCTTCAAAAAAGGAGATATTCAATACTAAATTAAGGGTTGCCTAGTTCTTGCGATCGCTTACAGGCAGCCAATACAGCATTAATAATGGCAGCTCGAAACCCACCCCGTTCTAACTCTGTCACTCCGGCAATAGTAGTCCCTCCCGGACTAGTTACCCGGTCTTTGAGTTCAGCAGGGTGGATTTTTGTTTCTTGTAAGAGAGTTGCAGTACCGAGGACAGTTTGCAAAGCTAGTTGAGAAGCGATCGCCCTGGGCAACCCAGCAGCAACACCTCCATCACTGAGAGCCTCCACCATCAACGCTACATAGGCAGGGCCAGAACCCGAAAGCCCCGTAACTGCATCCATAAGGCTCTCTGGCAGTTCTACTACTTCACCCACAGTTTGAAAAATCTTTTTTGCCAACTCCAGATGCTGAAGCAACACATTATGATTAGGAGTTAGGGCTGTCATGCCTGCCCCTACAGTAGCTGGAGTATTAGGCATGACTCGTATCACAGGATGATGGGGAAAAGCCGCCGTTAGTTTGCTCAGGGAAACTCCCGCTAAAATCGACAAGAGAACTGGATAAGGCTTAGAGGGAGCATATTGCAACAGACCAGTCCGTAGTTCTTGGACTAAGTTAGGAAATATTTGCGGCTTAATAGCGATAATCACTGCTTCTGTAGCTTGGGCAGCCTGAAGATTTTCCTTTATTACTTGCACTCCGTAGGTCTGAGCCAAAAAATCTCGGCGCTCTGCTTGAGGCTCGCTAACTAAAACCTCATCCCCTGCATATTGTTGGGCAGAAATTAACCGTGAGAGGATCGCCTCCCCCATGACACCCCCACCAATTAGTCCTAGCTTGATTTTCATTCTGGGGAAAATATAAAATAGTTTGAATATAATAATTTCTTAGCAAAAATAGCACCCTACGCTGTGGGAACTATCCTCATTACTTTACCATTACAAGGGGTTTTCAGTGCTGAGAGGTGAAACTCTAAGCGGATGGCGGGAATCGAACCCGCATTATTAGCTTGGAAGGCTAAAGTTTTACCACTAAACTACATCCGCATAACTTAATAAAAAATATTCAGACAACTACTATACTATCATCAAATTACAATTTTGCAATAAAAACTATTTACGAACAAGGGAATCTTATAGACAGGGGGCTTAAGCCCCCTGTTTTTGATACCTATAGCTATGGAGCGCTAAAATTATCAATTACGATCGATGTATCGATAATTTTAGTAGATGCCGTTGTTGTAGCGATCGCCCCCTTCAGTAAAGGTGATATCTACTTGGGTAACGGTAAATTTATCCAGATTCGCTTGAAGCAGTTCCTTTTGTCGCTCTGACAGACCGGGAACATTCAACACATCTTCTACACTCTTGTAGGGAGCGTTATCCACTACCTTGGTAGCTAAATTGGGGTACATACCGGGATAACGGCGGAAAGCCCGCACATTGGTATTATTAAGGTCAATTTTCTTACCAAATTCCGTTGCCAACTTATCATCAGCACTGTTGCGAAACTCGACTTCTGCTAAAAGGATTGGCGTATTACCAACCCCTCCAGACAGGGAAGCAAGAGAAGCAGCATTAGCACTACCTGCCCAACCCAAATAGCCTACAAACAAAATCATAATCGCCGCTAGACGTACTAAAATCTTCATCAACTTAGTCTCCTACCTAAAACTTAAATATTCAAAAGGGAAAAAATAATTCCATTTATATTTTCTATCACATAGATTTTAACCCAAGTGGTTAACCCCGTAAAACTTCTTAAATATCAACTTTTGACACTGATGGCTCAGATAATTATTAAATTGCAGTTACTTTGGGTACGTTCTCGCAACCTAATTCTTCTAGGAGTAGTAAGTGTGGGTTGCCTGATGCTTTTTATGGCTTACTCCCTATACGTTTCTCCCCAGATCACCGTGGGATTAATTACTCCCCTTTCGGGGGATTTTGCGGTCTTGGCGGGAAAAGAAATGATTGCTGGAGCAGAACTAGCTGTAGAGCAAGCAAATCAAGCCGGGGGATTTTTAGTGGGCGATCGCCGCTATCGGGTCAAGTTAGCGATCGCCGATGATGAGAATAAATCTGAAATAACTATCCGGGCAGCAGACCAATTCCTCCAGAAGAATCTTATCTTTAGCTGGTTACACCCTAAACCCCTCGCCTTGATTAGCTCTCCCCAGAGTTTCTTGGCTTTACCCCTAGCAGGGCATCTTCAATCTCTAACCCTACCTTTGATCACGGCGGCTACGGATCCGGCAGTGACAGGGCAGAGAAAAAATGTAATTGGGATTGGTTTAGATCACTATGCTCAAGGCTCTAGCTTGGCAACCTTTGCTTGGCAAACCCTTAAGGTACAAAGGGCAGCCATTCTTTATAATCCAGATAATTATTACAGTCGAAATGTGGTGACTAAGTTTCAAAATACCCTAGAGCAACTGGGGGGGAAAGTAGTCATTATGGCCACCTATGGAAAGGATTCTGCTCAAGATTTGGATTCCCAATGGCAAGCGATCGCCCTACAAAAACCCGATGTACTACTTTTACCCAACTATTTGCCAGATTTAATTAATCAAGGGCAGCAACTAAAAAAATTAGACCAAAAATTAGGACTGAAAATACCAATTCTTGGTGGAGATTCTTGGGCGGGTTTAATTTCTGCTAATCTGCCCTTGCTAGAAGGGGGATTTTTTCTGAGTCCTTGGCATCCGATGATTCCCGATCGCCGAAACCAGCAATTTGTCCAAGATTATACCAAGGCTTACCGTCAACCACCCCGGACTAATGCAGCCCTAACCTACGATGCGGTGCAGATGATTTTAGGGGCGATCGCCTCCCAGAAGTCTACTAATCCAGAGGCAATTTTACGGGGGATTCATCAGCATTTTATAGGGGTTACGGGAATTATTTCTAATCCTCCCTCTGGTTTCCCCATACGGAGTAGCACAATTAATCAAATTAAAAATGGAGAAGCAGAGTTTTATCAACAAATTTCGCCCTAGTCTTAAGGACACTGCCTGATTTTGGGGAGGATTTGGAAAAATCTAACCAAAGGTTCCTACTTTTTGTTATTATGATAGGTATTGGTCTTTAGGGCGGCGTAGCCAAGTGGTAAGGCAGGGGTCTGCAAAATCCCGATCCCCGGTTCAAATCCGGGCGCCGCCTTTATTAAATTTACAATTACCAACTTTTTAGATGAAACTTGTGTAAAATTATATGTAAAGTTATGTAAATTTTTTGGAGCAAAGTATCATGTCTGAATCGACACCAAAGCCTACCGTCATACCACCAGTTACAGAGCCAAAATTTGGATTTAATGATTATGCCGAGCGCTTGAATGGCAGGGCAGCAATGCTGGGTTTTGTGATCACCCTAGCGATCGAATACGTGACTGGACAGGGTGTACTTGCTTGGTTGGGCTTGGGTTAATTAGTGGGCAAGCAACTAACCATCATCAATTACTACTAATTTATGTTTGCTAGTTAGGCCAGATTTAATAGATATCTGGGATTTTTTGATGGCCAAGAATTTAGCTAGAACTGTGATTAATTCCTGATTGGCTTTGCCCTCTATGGGGGGAGCTTTGAGACTAACTATCAGGCTCCCATCTATTTGGGGTTGGATTTGAGTATTTTTGGCATTGGGTTTAACTTTGATCCTCAAGGTTTTCATGGGCTTGTGGCAGAATAGGATTACTAGGTTTGTGTAAATTCTATTGAAGATAAACTAAAAACTAAAATGACTTTCTATCAAAAAGATCCAATTCTTGAGGAGCTAGGGAACAAAATCTTGGGGGCGGTGTGGCAAGAATTTCCCCAGCTTGCCCGGAACCAGATTGCCATGACTTGGTTAGTTTATGATCCGCCATTTCCGGTCAATATGGGGGGAGCGATCGCAGATTCAGAGTTTTGGAAGTATCCCGTCCGGGGTTTTGGATATCGGGGCTTAGAGTTGTTTTATCCCGCCAGTGTGGTGAAGTTATTCTATTTAGTAGCGGTGCAGGAATGGTTAGCCAAGGGAATGATCTCGACTTCGCCGGAGTTGGAACGAGCAATGCGGGACATGATCGTAGATTCAGGCAATGATGCTACTAGTTTAGTTGTAGATGTATTAACGGGAACCACCAGCGGCCCAGAGCTATCCCCAGAACCTTTCAAAACTTGGCAGGGGCAACGCAATATTATTAATCGCTACTTTAAATCCTTGGGCTGGGAGGAGTTACAGAGTATTAATGTTAATCAAAAAACTTGGGGGGACGGGGCTTACGGGCGAGAAAGAGCTTTTTTGGGGGAATACCGAGAAAATCGGAACCAGCTAACTACAGATGCGACGGCACGATTATTGCATAGTATTGTGGGTGGAGTGGCAGTGTCGGGGGAGCGATCGCAAACTATGCTGAAATTAATGCAGCGCAATTTAGACCCAGTAGTGTTAAAGCAAGACCCCGAAAATCAGGTGCAGGGTTTCCTCGGTGAAGGTTTACCCCCAGGGGCAAAGCTCTGGTCAAAGGCAGGCTGGATGAGCCAAGTCCGTCATGATGCTGCCTACATTGAGCTACCCCAAAGTTTGCCCTATAGTTTGGTGGTATTTACGGAAGGTGCGGCTAACAGCAAAAATGAATTACTGTTATCTTTTCTATCCCAACAAGTAGCTAGAGCCGTCTATTCGTTAGGAGGCTTTCCAATCTAGCCCCCACAATAATCTCACGGCTTTCCGCATCTAGAGCTAACCAAATCCACTGCTTATTCTGCTTCTTAATCACAAATGATCCCATCTTATCTAGCTGTATAATCAATTTGCTTTTTTTGAGTAACTTTCACTACTTGAGTTATCTGAGCATACTTTTTGTTAACGTAGAATTGCAGCCATCACTTGTATAGTACTGTGATTCTGGCAATAGAAGCCAAGGCTAGACGATCGAGAAATAGCTTATCCACTAGGATTCGGGTAGCTTCATCAATTGGTTTTCGAAAGGGATTTTCCACAAACTGTTTACCACATTTCTGGCAACGGAATCTTGGTCACTGAGCCCAGCCAAAGTGTGGTTTACCATAGTGTGTTAGACCATATTTGATAATTTGAGTTGAGTCACATTTAAGATAGTGCATAAAAATAGTTAGGATGAATAGGGTTTCTATCTTATGGACTTGATATTAATATTCATCACTACCCATACTAAAAATCTAAAGAATCTGTACTAATTGAAGGTAACATATCAAATACAATCTAGTTTGTTCTGCTGTCCCTTGAGATATCCAAAATTTGAAACTCTAAAGATGTCTACTTTGAAAATTATCTGGCGTACTGTAATTGTCTTTTTATTAGTTGCGTACCTGGTCTTTGGTTTGCAGACTCCAGCGATCGCCCAGTTATCTAATCCTCCAAATACTGCTGAGGGGAGTATCAAGCCCTACCTCGATCGAGTGAAATCTAAGGTAACGGAATTTAAGCTCGAGAATGGGATGAAGTTTATTGTCCTAGAACGGCATGAGGCTCCCGTGGTTTCCTTTGTCACCTATGCCGATGTGGGCGGGGTGGATGAGCCAGAGGGGAAAACTGGGGTAGCGCACTTTTTAGAACATTTGGCATTTAAGGGAACTACCCGGCTTGGCACAAATAATTGGCAGGCAGAGAAAGTTTTATTAGATAAATTAGACCAGTTGGATCTACAAATTCGGGAAGCGATCGCCAAGGGACAAGACCCGAACCCCCTACAGACAGAGTTTGCCCAAACAGAGATCGAAGCAAACCGATATGTAAAAACCAATGAATTTGACAAGATTATTACCCAAGCTGGGGGCGTAAATCAGAATGCTTCCACTGGCACCGATGCTACTCAGTATTACTATAGTTTGCCTGCTAATAAACTAGAGCTATGGTTTTCTTTAGAGTCTGATAGGTTTCTAGACCCGGTGTTTCGGGAGTTTTACAAAGAAAAGGCAGTGGTGCTGGAAGAAAAGCGTTTAAGAATAGATAACTCTCCCATCGGTAAATTATTTGATGCCTTCCAAGGAAAGGCTTTTACTAGCCATCCCTACAGAAACCCAGTGATTGGCTATGAAGAGGATCTGCGTAATTTGACAAGAAAAGATGTCCAAGAATTTTTTGAAAAATATTACGGACCGAGTAATTTAACCGTAGGTATTGTGGGAGATGTAGATCCACAACAGGTAAAACGTCTGGCAGCAAGTTACTTTAGCCGGTACGTGTCTAAGCCAACCCCTTTAGCAGTTAAGGCTGTGGAACCAACCCAAACTACAGCTAGGAATTTTACCCTAGAGCTAGAAAGTCAGCCAGTGTACATGGAAGGTTATCACCGTCCGGCGATCGATCATCCTGATAATGCTGTGTATGCAGTGATCGCCAAATTAATGAGTGATGGACGCAGGTCTCGCCTCTACAATCAATTGGTAGATAAGCAACAGATTGCCCTCTCTGCTTGGGGCTCTAATGGCTACCCCGGAGATAAATTTCCCAATTTACTATTATTTTATGCCCTGCCTGCCCCTAAGGTCTCTCTCGAAAAAGTTGAAATTGCCTTGAGAGCTGAAATTACAAAAATTCAACAGGAACCCGTTACGTCAGAAGAACTAGAACGGGTGAAGAGGCAATTTAAGGTAGAAGTTTTAGATAGTTTGGGATTTGACCTGTATGTAGCCAGTGCTTTGGTCGAAGCTGAGGTGAAGCTAGGGTCTTGGCGGAAATTATTTGAGGCGATCGATCAAGTTGATGCAGTCACAGCCGCAGATATTCAACGAGTGGCCAAGGCAACTTTCACTGAGGCAAACCGGACTATTGGCAAACTGATAACCAAGAATTAATCTGGGAAAATTGGGAAAATCATTACAGGGTGAGGAATTATGGCGAGGAACAAATTTATGTGGCAGGAAGGGAAGAGAGGTAAAGGAAGTAGAGAAGGTAAAGAAGGAATGAGAATGAAAAGTTTGTGTATTGTAGTTCTTGCTTTTGCTCTATCGATCGTACTGACCTTGGGGATTAATCATCCGGCTAGTGCTACTCCCCGTTACTATACAGAACTGGAATTCCCCACCCTACCAGAAGTAAAGTTACCCAACTACATCCGCTATCAACTGCCCAATGGTTTATTAGTTTATCTAATAGAAGATCACGAATTTCCGGTGGTCAATGGTACAGCTTTTGTCAGAACTGGCAGTCGCTGGGAACCAGCTAATCAGATTGGTTTAGCATCCCTGACCGGAAGAGTTTTGCGGACAGGAGGGACAAGACAACATACCGGAGATGAAATTGATCAATCCTTGGAGCAGATTGCCGCAGAAGTGGAGACCTATATATCTACAGATTCTGGGGTTGGTTATTTTAAAAGTTTAGCTCAGGATACTGATAAGGTATTTGGTTTGTTTACGGAGATTCTGACCCAGCCAGTGTTTGAGCAAGGAAAGATTGAAGTGGCTAAGACTCGCTCTAAGGGGGATATTGCCCGCCGGAATGATTTTCCGGGAGGTATTCTTTATCGGGAGTTTCATAAATTAATCTATGGTGCGGATAGCCCCTACGCTCGATCGATGGAATATAGTCATCTTGAGAATATCGATCGAGCAGCCATCATCAAGTTCTATCAGCAATACTTCCATCCCAACAACATGATTTTGGGGATTTCTGGAGATTTTGATCCCCAGCAAATGCAGAAACTAATTAGTGAGAAATTAGACTCTTGGCCAGCTAATTCACAATTGCAGTCACCACCCTTACCCCAAGCAGCTCAAGCAACTACCGGGGGCTTATTTTTTATCCCCCAACCTCAACTTAGCCAAAGTTTTATCCAGTTAGGACATTTAGGCGGCATAATGAAAGACCCAGATTACGCCACTTTAGATGTGATAAATAATATTCTTGGTGGTTTTGGCGGTAGGTTGTTTGATGAGGTACGATCGCGACAAGGTTTAGCCTACTCAGTCTATGGCTCTTGGGGTTCTAACTATGATTATCCCGGCGTATTTAGGGCTGGAGGGCAAACTAAATCTACAACTACCGTGCCGATGATTAAAGGTATTTTGGGAGAGATTGATCGAATCCGCAACACCCCTGTTAATGAGGTTGAACTGAATTTGGCAAAGGATTCCGTCCTCAACTCTTTCATTTTTAACTTCCAAACTCCACGAGATACTCTCAATCGACTCATGAACTATGAATACTTCGGCTATCCCCAAGATTTTATTTTTCGATACCAACGTCAAGTAGCCGCCACAACCATTGCTGATGTGCAACGGGTTGCCAAAACTTACCTGCAACCTGAAAAATTAGTCACCTTAATAGTTGGTAATCAAGCCTCTATTCAACCACCCTTAACTACCCTAAATTCAGAGATTAAGGAAATCAATATTAAAATTCCCGAGGCAAGTATTCCCTCTTCTTAGGGCTGGTACAATATTTATAGGATTGAGGCAAAATTATGAAAATTATCTGGCGTTCTTTAATTGTTCTGTTGTTAGTTGTTTGCTTGGTGTTTGGTTTGCAGACCCCAGCCTTAGCAAAGTTAGAGAATACTCCTGATAATAGTATTCAGCCCTACCTCGATCGAGTGAAATCGAAGGTAACGGAGTTTAAGCTAGAAAATGGCATGAAGTTTATTGTCCTAGAACGGCATCAAGCTCCCGTAGTTTCTTTCTTTACCTATGCAGATGTGGGGGGAGTGGATGAGCCGGAAGGTCAAACTGGGGTAGCTCATTATCTGGAGCATTTGGCATTTAAGGGGACTAGCAAAATTGGCACCACGAATTGGCCAGCAGAGAAAGTTTTATTAGATAAATTAGACCAGTTAGATGAACAGATTCGGGAAGCTGTGGCTACAGGGAAGGATCCTCAGCCCTTACGAGCAGAGTTTGCAAAAACCGAAGCAGAGGCAAATCAGTATGTAAAATCTAACGAATTTGGGCAAATTGTTAACCAAGCTGGAGGTGTAGGGTTAAATGCAGCTACAGGTATTGACTATACTTTGTATTTTTATAGCTTGCCGGCCAACAAAATAGAATTGTGGTTTTCTTTAGAATCGGAGAGATTCCTCGACCCAGTGTTTAGGGAGTTTTATAAAGAAAAAGAAGTGATTCTGGAAGAGAAGCGATCGAGAAATGATAATTCCCCTATGGGCAAATTATTTGATGCCTTCCAAAATACTGCCTTTAGTGTTCATCCCTATAAGCGCCCAATAATTGGCTATGAAGCAGATCTGCGGAATTTGACCAGAAAAAATGTCCAAGATTTTTTTACTACTCACTATGTACCCAGTAAGTTAACTATGGGTGTGGTAGGAGATGTGGATCCCCAACAAGTTAAACAACTAGCCGAAAGTTATTTTGGGCGGTATACAGCTAAGCCTAAACCAGGCAATGTAAAAATTGTGGAGCCGACCCAAGCTGCCCCAAGAGATTTTGCCCTAGAGTTAGAGACTCAGCCTGTGTATGTGGAAGGTTATCATCGTCCGGCGATCGATCACCCCGATAATGCAGTCTATGAAGTGATTACCAAACTCATGAGTGATGGCAGGAGATCTCGCCTTTATAGTCAACTAGTGGAGCAGCAACAGATTGCCCTCTCTGCTGGAGGATTTAATGGCTATCCCGGTGATAAATTTCCCCACCTATTAGTGTTTTCTGCTCTTCCTGCCCCCGGCGTGACTCTGGAACAATTGGCCGTGGGTCTGCGAGCCGAGATTACAAAAATCCAACAGGAACCCGTTGCCCCAGAAGAATTAGAGCGGATTAAAAAGCAATTTAAGGTGGAAATCTTAGCTGCTTTGGGTTCTAATCGGGGTATGGCGAGTGCTTTGGTAGAAACTGATGTGAAGTTGGGGTCTTGGCGGAAATTATTTGAGGCGATCGATCAGGTAAATGCAGTCACAGCAGCAGATATTCAACGGGTAGCAAAGGCAACCTTCACAGAGGTAAACCGGACTGTTGGTAAATTGAGAACCAAAAATTAGGACTGGGTAAGGAATTATGGTAGAGGATAAATTCATGGGGATGAAAGGGGATGAAGGACGTAGAGGAGGTAAAGAAGGTAGAGGAGGTAAGAGAAGAAAGTCCTTGTATGTCGTAATTTTTACTTTTGCTTTGTCAATTTTGCTGACCTTGGGGATTAATCACCCGGCTATTGCGGCACCTCGTTATTATACGGAAATAGAATTTCCGCCCCTGCCAGAAGTGAAGCTGCCCAACTTTACCCGCTATCAGTTGCCTAATGGTTTATTGGTTTATTTGGTAGAAGATCATGAATTGCCTTTTGTATCGGGGACAGCCTTAATTCGGGTGGGCGATCGCTGGGAACCGGCTAACCAAGTCGGGTTAGGAGAACTTACAGGTACGGTGTTGCGGACGGGGGGGACTAAACAGCATACGGGAGATGAACTAAACCAGTTGCTAGAACAGAGTGCCGCCTCGGTGGAAACAGGAATTTCTGGGGAGTCGGGCAGTGGTAGTTTTAGTAGTCTTACGGAAGATACAGAAAAGGTATTTAGCCTATTTGTAGAAATCCTGACTCAGCCCGTATTTAACCAAGAGAAACTTGATTTTGCGAGATCTCAACTACGAGGTAATATTGCTCGGCGCAATGATAATCCAGAGGGGATTATGAGCCGAGAGTTTACCAATTTAATCTATGGTGTTGATAGTCCCTATGCTCGATCGACCGAATACGCCACTATTGATCGCATCGATCGGGAATCAATAATTAAGTTTTACCAGCAGTATTTTCATCCCAACAACATGATTTTGGGCATCTCTGGAGATTTTGATCCCCAGCAAATGCAGAAATTAATTGCCGAAAAATTAGGTTCATGGCCGGCTAATCCGCAACTCCAATTACCTCCTCTACCAAAGGTTGAGCAAGCCAATCTAGGGGGAGTATTTTTTGTTCAACAACCTCAGCTAAACCAGAGTTTTGTCCAGTTAGGGCATTTGGGTGGCTTCTTGAAGGATCCAGATTATGCCGTTTTAGATGTAGTAAATAACATAATGAATAGTTTTGGGGGGAGGTTATTTAACGAGGTGCGATCGCGGCAAGGATTGGCTTATTCTGTCTATGGCTATTGGAGTCCCCGGTTTGATTATCCCGGTGTATTTGTGGCGGGGGGACAAACTAGGTCTGAAACGACTGTACCGTTTATTAAGGGGATTTTTGGGGAGATCGATCGCCTACGTACTTCACCAATTAACGATGCCGAGTTAATCCGGGCCAAAGATTCTACCCTCAACTCCTTTATTTTTAACTTTCAAACTCCGGCCCAGACCCTCTCTCGCCTGATGCGCTACGAATACTATGGCTATCCCCAAGATTTCATCTTCCAGTACCAACGTCGGGTAGCAGCGACGACTATTGCTGATGTGCAACGGGCTGCCAAGACTTATTTACAACCAGAGAAAATGGTTACTCTAGTTGTAGGAAATCAGGCAGCAATTCAACCACCCTTGACAACGATCGATCCAGAGGTTAAGGCGATCGATATCACGATTCCTAGGGGCGGTGAAGAAAAGAAGTAGAAATAACTATCTTGGTGCTTGCTAGAGAACAAACGCTAGGGGAGATATGCCCAATTGATTTACGGCAGCCGAACTAACCCCGACTAGGGCAGCGATGGCCTGAAAGTTGGGGTTCAAGGCATTAGGTCTAGTACTAATCACCGTTGCTCCGACTCCAGCAGTTTGGACTAAATCCCCAAAAGTTAAGCTAGCAGTTAATTCTAAGCTATCTTCCCCCGGTACAAAATCTACGATCGTATCTTGCCCTTTGCCAATCTGAAAGCGATCATTCCCCTTGCCCCCCACTAAAATATTTTTGCCCTTGCCCCCAGTCAAGAAATCATCTCCAAATCCACCGTTAAGGTAATCCTTCCCCTTGCCGCCCCACAGATTATCATTACCCGCTCCGCCAAAAATGGTATCACCGCCTCGACCCCCAAAAAATCGATCGTTCCCCTTGCCGCCCCGTAATAGGTCTTTTTTGCCAAACCCAAAGAATGCTTCCCGTTTGGCAGTCCCCACGATCGCATCATCTTCTGGTGTGCCGTAATAAATAATTTCCTCATCAGGCAAATTCGCCCCTGAGCCATTCCCTAAACTATTACCCACGCCAGTATTTGGATATCCAAAATCCCCTAGATTAATTGGTGGCAGAAGAGTCTCTGG
The DNA here is from genome assembly GCA_031374985.1 of Coleofasciculaceae cyanobacterium OTE_70_metabat_329. Lineage (GTDB taxonomy): Bacteria > Cyanobacteriota > Cyanobacteriia > Cyanobacteriales > JAAUUE01 > JAAUUE01. The sequence goes on from JANMHD010000258.1 coordinate 12,854, forward strand.
ATTAAGTGGAGGAGTACCAACTATGATGGGAGCCGGAGTTGGCGGAGCCGGAGGATTAATTAATAGTTTGAGAACATCAATACTTAGGGGTACAGGGGGATTGCCCACTGTAATGGAAGTTGTCACCACGTCTCTGGAGTTGGCAGTTCCGTCATTTACTCGGTATTGAAAAGTATCGATCGCATTCACGCCCGCATTGGGAGTATAAGTAAAACTGCCATTAGGATTCAGAGCCAGAATTCCTTGGCTGGGAGGAGTTACCAGAACTGCGGTGAGAGGATCAAGATCAGCATCGGTTTCATTTGCCAAAACTCCGCTACCTACGGGAATATTTAGGGGGGTATTGGCTGGGGTTTGATAACTTTCCGGCTTGGCTACAGGCAGAGCATTCACGCTGATATTAGAAATTGTAAAATTAGCATTGCCTTGGTCGGTATTATCCCCAAAAAATAGAAAGTTGGGAGAAGTGTAGGGATTGAGAGGTAAAGGCGGGTTGCTGAGGGCTGGGTTAAAGTTGTAGCTGATTAGGGGG
>JANMHD010000259.1:0-2313 GCA_031374985.1 Coleofasciculaceae cyanobacterium OTE_70_metabat_329
ATACGATCGGTTTGGCAGAAACTATTGGGGATGTACCTTTACTCGCTACCCAGTTAAGTTTTGCTGAATCTCGCTATCCTCAATTAAGAGCTTATGAACAGGGCTATGTCAAGGAAGGGGTAGGGGCTGGGGGTTGTGCAATAGCCTCTTATCTTTATCAAGATTGGGGACAAAAGGAATTATTGGGGGCGATCGAAGCTCTCATAACTCTTGGAACTCTTCTGTGAACTACACTAAATTTATTAGTAATAGTCTAGGGTTAATTGTGATGCGATTGTGGTGACCACAGGTTCGATCGCTTAAAAACTATACTGTGGTGCTGCGCCCGGATGATAATGAAACTCTTGTTGTCTATGTTTCGGCGATCGCTAGTTGCGATGCTTGGGGGGAAACTTCAGAGGTAGCCCAAGCTGAATTGATTCACGTCTTTGAGATGATTTTGTAAGAGTATCAAGAGGCGGGTCAAGTACTGCCCCAATAGCCAAACCCCACAAAGTAAATAAATATATGCGTAAACAAGTTATTGAATATACATCTCCCTTAGATGCGCTAATTGATATTGTCAAACAATTAAATCTCTATGAAATAGAGTATCAAATGGATTCAGCAGAGTTTTTTGCTAAATATAACCGGGGTGAAACTACTGATGATGAAGTGTTTGTGGAATGGGCGGGTAATTACCAACACTATCTGGCTCTCCACCAAGAATTAGAGAGCAAACTTAAAGATGTCGCCTAAAGTTATTCCAGCTTATTTAGATAAAATGGAGCAACTTTTACTCAACTACTCGGATATTTATGTTGAGGAGTATAAATCGGTTATCTTAACCCCAGAAAGAGCAAATCTTCGCCTCAGAGTACGGGTTGCTTTGGGATATTTACTAGCAATTAGTGAAATTTTAGTTGTGGTCAATAACCAGATTACCTACATCGATTATCGTTATCACTTTCAGGATGAACGAAATAAATTAATTTTCCGTTATGACAGCACACCGCACTTTCCTAATTTGCCTAGCTTTCCTCACCATAAACACCTCCCCAATCGTGTAATTGCCTGTGAAAAACCATACATCACCGCAGTTCTAGAAGAAGCAATGGAGTTTTTAGGATAATTTCTTTGTATCTCATTGGATAGCGATCGCTCAAAGTTTTATCAGGATTTTACCAGCAGGCAGCATAGGTTTGCAGGATTTGGGGTAAAGATTAAATTAATTTTGCCACAAGTTCTCTGGTTTAGGTGAAAGGAAGGAAAAAGGGGCGATCGTCCTAGGATTAATATATTTGCTAGAGATTAGATTAATCCCGACAAAAATAGTCGGGTATAGTTGACGATATTTTGTGTCCTGTATTACTATCAGTTTCAGCATCAAAAAACTAAAAAATTAAACCCAAGTTTTAGAGAAAGCCCCATGACTCAAGCTACCCAGACCAAGATTAATCAAAGTAATTTGACCTGTAGCCCCCTTGCTGGATTGAAGTGCAAGGAATGTGGGGCTGAATATGAAGCGAAGGCAATTCATGTATGTGAACTATGTTTTGGCCCCTTGGAAGTGAAATATAACTACGATGTGATCAAGAGCCGGGTCACTAGAGAAACTATCCAAGCAGGCCCCAATTCTATTTGGCGCTACCGGGATTTCTTACCTGTCACTAGTGCAGACCCGATCGATGTGGGTACAGGGATGACCCCTTTGGTGAAAGCGAATCGTCTGGCTCGGCGCTTGGGGCTCAAAAATCTTTATATCAAGAACGATGCAGTTAATATGCCTACCCTCAGTTTCAAGGATCGGGTAGTGTCCGTGGCTTTAACTAGAGCAAGAGAATTAGGTTTTACTACGGTTTCCTGTGCTAGTACTGGGAATTTAGCCAACTCTACTGCGGCGATCGCCGCCCATGCTGGTTTAGATTGCTGTGTATTTATCCCTTCAGACCTAGAAGCCGGAAAAGTTTTAGGAACTCTGATCTACAACCCCACAGTGATGGCGGTGAAAGGTAATTATGACCAAGTAAATCGCCTCTGTTGCGAAGTGGCCAATACTCACGGTTGGGGCTTTGTAAACATCAATCTTCGTCCTTACTACTCCGAAGGTTCCAAGACCCTAGGCTTTGAAGTGGCAGAACAACTAGGCTGGAAACTGCCGGATCATATCGTGGCTCCCCTAGCTTCCGGTTCCCTCTACACCAAGATTTATAAAGGTTTCCAAGAATTTGTCAAGGTAGGTCTAGTAGAAGATAAGGCGGTGCGGTTTAGTGGAGCGCAGGCGGAAGGGTGTTCTCCCATTGCTCAGGCTTTTGCTGAGAAGCGGGACTTTAT
>JANMHD010000314.1:0-1623 GCA_031374985.1 Coleofasciculaceae cyanobacterium OTE_70_metabat_329
GGGTTTGCTGATTTTCTAGCTCTGCTTGTTTGCGATCGTGAACATATCGAGCAACTCCCAAACAAGCAATCACCTCTCCATCTTCATCTCTTAGGGCAGATACATTGGAAGAATACCAGTAATAGTTGCCATCTTGATGTAAAGCCCGGTATTCTATTCCCCGCACTTTCTCGCATTGCAAAGAGTGCTGCAAAGCATCTACACAGATTGACCAATCTTCTGGGTGAACTAATTTAGCAAAAGAATTATTCAACAATTCTGCTAACTCGTAGCCCATAACTTCTTGAAATTGGGGACTTACATAGTCGAAGGAGGCATCAGCATTAATCACATAAACCATGTCATTGAGGTTTTCAATGATGCCACGGAATTTATTTTCACTGGCTTTTAGGGCAACTTCTGTAGTTTTGCTCTCTGTAATATCTCGAATATAGCCATGCCAAAGGGTACTGCCATCGTCTTCTCGCTGGGGCGTGGAATGACCAACTAACCAGAGTCGCCGTCCATCAGGTAAGCTCACTCGATATTCACAATGCCAAGGAGTTAGGGACTCGGCAGATTCCAGAATAGATTGAGTAACATGATCGATATCTTCAGGATGAACAACACTAAAAACCTTCGCTGTATCTTCATAAGCTTCGGCTGGCGAAATTCCATGAACCTCTTGCAATCCATCGCTAGCATAGGGAATATGGAAGCTACCATCCGGGCGCATCCGAAATTGATAGATAACGCCGGGGATGTGGCGAGCAATTTGGCGGAGGCGATCGTCTTCAGTTATCTTGAAATCTAAGGATTGGGACATAGTTTTTAAGGCAGGGGAGCTTCCTCAAACTGATGGTTCTAATTCCATAAGGTATTAACTGCCAGCATCCTATAGATAAAAAGTGAAAAACTAGAGAAATCCTAGAGTCAATTTATAGCAACCGACAAGCAGATCATGGTGCTAAAATCTCTGTAAACAAGGGGCTTAGGTCATTGGCTATCCTAACGCCCTTAGTAAGCACTATAACTCCTCAATTTAGTATTCTCTGTTAAAGCTTTTCTCTAAAAAACTATTCTAAAAATCCCCCATAAGAATTAATTTACTTAAACAAAAAAACAAGGGGCTGAAGCCCCTTGCCTGCTATAACTTCCAACCTTAATGACGATCGCTAGGCATCGCTAGACACCGCTAGGTTTGGTGACAAAAAAACTCTAAGCTCTAGGGAATTGTTCCTTTCCTGCGTAGATAGCTCGATCGCCTAGGAAAAATGATCCGTAATGGAGAAAAAGCTAAAATTCCAGCTATGGCCGTGGTCGGGGCAAAAGAAATGGAAACCCAAACCCTAAGTATTCGTACCTGTGGTTCCGTCGAGTTGGGGGTCTTACGTCTTACTGAAGTGATCGAAAGATTAACCGGAGCGTCGCTAACTATGGCAATTTTTAACTTTCATTAATTGATCCCCCTATGGCAGCATCTTGCTTAGGTCAAGGACTTTGCCGATGGATGCGTTGGGGATGACCCCAAATAATTTGTTCTTGCTTGTAGATAACCATCCCCGGTTTTGCCCCCTTGGGTTTGTAGACGTGCTTGGGGGTAGTGTAGACGATCGGGACTTGTTCACTTTGATGGGCGCGACT